>CBFGPN010000318.1:0-1546 GCA_965650675.1 uncultured Cellvibrio sp. | reverse complement strand
TATATGGAATAGCATATATTTGAAAATCCATATATAAAACAAATACAATTATGACTATAACTCCCGATCAACTCTGCAAAGCGCTTGCCGATGAAACCCGTATGCGTATCGCCTTGCTAATAACGCGCGAAAAAGAACTTTGTGTATGTGAGCTGACCTGTGCACTGGATGTGAGTCAGCCAAAAATTTCGCGACATTTGGCACTGCTGCGAGAATCGAATCTGTTGGCCGATCGCCGCAAAGGGCAGTGGGTTTATTACCGACTACATCCTGATTTACCCAACTGGGTAAGCAAAACATTAAAAATTTTATTGGATGCCAATCACGCATGGCTTGATGAAAACCATCAACGCTTATGTGAAATGGAAGATCGGCCCAATCGTTGTTGTTAATACAATCTTGTTAATGAGAAAAATGTATGAAGAAAATTAAAGTCGGTATTAACGGTTTTGGTCGCATTGGCCGATTGGCTTTGCGTGCAGCCTGGGATTGGCCGGAGCTGGAATTTGTACAAATCAATGATCCCGCAGGCAATGCAGATATTTTTTCACATTTATTGAAATTCGATTCAGTACAAGGTATTTGGCAAAATGAAGTGACTACCGAAAATAATGCAATCAAGATTGGTGATAAAACAATATCACTCACACAAAATAAATTAATTCAGGATACTGATTGGTCAGCTTGCGATGTAGTGATTGAATCCAGCGGCAAAATGCGTGATACAAAAGTACTGCAAGCTTATTTGGATCAAGGTGTAAAACGTGTGGTTGTCAGCGCGCCTGTTAAAGAAACGGGGGTATTAAATGTTGTGATGGGTGTGAATGATTATTTGTTTGATCCGCAACAACATCGCATAGTCACAGCGGCTTCTTGTACCACGAATTGTTTGGCGCCTGTGGTAAAAGTGATTCATGAAAAGCTTGGCATCAAACATGGTTCTATTACTACCATTCACAATTTAACCAATACGCAATCCATTCTTGATCAACCTCATAAAGATTTACGTCGTGCGCGCGCTTGCGGTTCTAATTTAATTCCCACTACAACCGGTTCTGCCACCGCAATTGCTGAAATATTTCCTGAATTACGTGGGCGATTAAATGGCCATGCTGTACGTGTACCTTTGGCGAATGCTTCTTTAACGGATTGTGTATTTGAAGTAAATCGTGAAACCAGCGTTGAAGAAGTGAATCAATTTTTAAAATCTGCCAGCGAAAACGAACTGAAAAATATTTTGGGTTACGAAGAGCGGCCTCTGGTTTCTATTGATTATTGCGGTGATCCGCGATCTTCAATTGTCGATGCTTTGTCAACTATGGTGATTAATAAAACACAAGTGAAGATTTACGCCTGGTATGACAATGAATGGGGTTATGCGAACCGCACTGTGGAGTTGGCGAGATTGGTTGGTTCCCCACTTTGAAAAAGGGGGGCTAGGGGGGATTTAAAATTTTCATACAATTGACCATCTTAAATCCCTCCCCCGCCTCCCTTTTTCAAAGGGAGGAGCCAATTCTTGCCGAGTCGGGGTTTCTCAAAATGA
>CBFGPN010000317.1:0-1778 GCA_965650675.1 uncultured Cellvibrio sp. | reverse complement strand
TGACCTTAACCAATCCGGATAAATTTTGATTTTCATCCAGTTCATCAGAAAACCGAATTTCAACATGCGTGTCAGGGTGATGCACAACCTGCACACCCGTTACTTTAAATTGATTTAATTTTGGAACCTCAATTTCGCGCGCACCTTTTTTATCACTGCCGAGTGAAGCGCCATTCCACATTAGTTCAAGTTTGCCATCGCTTTCTGTTCTTGCAATATTATTAATGGTGAATCGAAATGTTTTATGATCAATTTCTTCTGTCCACTCTACATCCTGATTTTTCTTGTTGACTTCAACCGTGAGAATTTTTTTGATTTGATCAAGATCAGTCGTATCGGCGGTGGTAATCGTACCGGTTAATTGCATTTTTCCTTCAGAATCCGGCACAGGAATTAAACTGTTTACCTGCAAGTCAAATTCCTGTTTAACCGTTTCCAATTCCAATACAAAATCATCCAGCGATTGATCAACACCCGCCAATCCATCCGCCGTTAAGGTCAAGCGAAATTTTTTGCCATTTGGAAAACGCTCTGCCGGTGTAATACGCAACTCATCTTCAGCCGTAAATACCAGATTGATTGGCGTGTCTATATCCAAATCAACCAGATCATCATCCGCCGCCTTATCGACATTTTCAGCACTGACAACCGGATGGGAAAATCGAATATAAATAGGTGCGTCAGTCGCCACCCAACGACGCGGATAATCAACCAAATGCTCCGCCCAATTAGCTTCCACTACGGCAGCAGCAGTATCATTCGTAGGTGTAGCAGCAGGGGGAGATTCCGATTTCTTGTCACAAGCAGTCAAACTGATAAGCGTAAAAAACAACAACCATTTGATGAGGTGCATGGCACGCATAGTGTTTCCTTGAAAGTTTTGGTTTATTTTCAGAAAAACCCTCTATTGCAGAAGGTTTTATCCGGCTCACTTTTTACCATAAAAGCAGAATTCTAGGCCAACAATTTAATCATCGCCAATTGGAATGATGGTGGTATTGTTATTCGGTTAATCACTTACCGAACTTATGAAGATGCACAGCTCATTACTTGAACTTGTAATAATGTAGTGTGGAGATATATAGTCGATGCTGTGTATTAAACTGTTAGGGCTACCTATCTGAAATGTTGAAACTAGAGCTCTTCTTTGATTCAGAGCTTCATCATAATGAAGAAATAATTAAATGGTGGGCTTCGCTATCATCTGAAATCAAAGCAGAACTAAACTCTATGAGCGAATTACAAAGGAGCCAAGATCAAATATCAGTAATGATAGAAAATATTATAGAAACTTATTGCAAATCTCCTGGCATTTTGAAAGAAGAACAGGAGATTGTCTCTGACTACTACGAGTACTATGTCAACCATGAAATATATGAGCCTCTATTCATTGTGTGGTTGAGCAGTGCAGGCATGGGTTATGAAATCTATGAATACGGTAGATATTGCAATATGAACCTAGATAGCAGAGGGCAAATTGTAGTAAATAGAATTGGCTTTGAAGGGGAATGTTATGAAAATCTATAAAACCCTAACAAAGCAATGTTGCGGATGCCATTTTTGTTGCGCTTTTGCATTCGCGGCACTCATTATGTGCAACACAAAAGCGCAACAAAAAAGTCACCGCAAATAGCAACATTAGGTTTTTATGGAAATTCTTCTCACAGACTGGTGCAAAGATTGGCGGGGCAAGGAGCCACAAAAGCTGACCGTTCAGCAGCTTTCGCTAGACAATCAGAAAATACTTTTTTCCCTTGTTGTTTCGGTCGGGAATGGGA
>CBFGPN010000316.1:0-1831 GCA_965650675.1 uncultured Cellvibrio sp. | reverse complement strand
TCAGCTTTTAATGATTAGCATGCCCGGATTGTCAAAATTATTAACAAAAATCCAGGGAGATTAATCATGTTAGTTCAAAAACATCTTGTGCTACTTGCACTCATTACTTCGCTAGTTGCATGCGGCGGCGGGTCAGATGATAAACCGAAATCCTCTTCCAGCTCAGTTGTTGCAGTCAGTCTTGGCAATTCCAGTATTTCTTCATCAATTTCTGCTTCGACACAATCTTCATCACCGGGTTCCAGTCAATTCGGTTCATCGCAATCTTCGGTAACAAGTGTTGCAAAAACACTGAACATATCCGGTAACCTTGTGGTTAGAGATGAGAATGGTGTTCCGATTGAAAATCCGGACGCCGATACTATTCGTGTTGATATTTCCTTGTTGGATGCAGATCAGCAAATTCTTGAATCCAATACTGACAGCGCTGTAGAAATTGGCGATGATTTGGGGTTCTCAAGCCAGTTAACTGCGAGTGGAAGTCAATATGTTGTTGTACATATTTCAAAACAAGGATTCACAGATTATGCACGCCGTTTTGATTTTACCGAAAAAATTGAATTGCAGGCAGAACTAACTGAATTACCTCGAGCCCAGGTTTCTATAGCAGAAGCACAAACCATTTCGGGTGAAATTGTGAATGGTTTTAATTTTAGTGTTACGGATAACTTGTTAGGTGAATCTGACAGTGCGGATGGTAAGGAATTAAGTGTATTTATTCCACAGTCAGCATTGCCTTCAGGTACTACCAGCCTTGATGTGCAAATGAAAGCGTTTGATCCAACCAATCCTGCTGATGCAGTTTATTTTCCGGGTGCGTATGAAGACAGTGATGGCAATAAATTATTGTCAATTGCTTTTAATTACACTGATGTAAAAACCAATCAGGGAGTGTCGTTGATGCAGGTTGCACAGCAGGCACGCAAGGAAAGAATTGTTGCCGGGAAAGCAGGGCGCATGCAAAAAACAGACAGCGATCCTGTGATCATTAACCGTAGTGTTCCGGTTGAGAGTTGTCGTTCTCTGGCAACCATGGGTGATTCCGATGCGAGTCAGGATGGATTCCAGATTCCGGTTTATACCTATAATCCCGTTAGCGGTTTATGGGACTTATTAGGTCAAGGCAGTTTATTTAATGAAGAAGGTAATTTGTTGGCAGCCAATTTCACTGCATTCGATTGTGATTCTGTTGACTACATGCTGGAAATAAAAGTGACCAATGAAATTTTTATCAGTAATTGGTGGAATTTGGATTATCCATTGGTGTTTTCGCAACCCACAACATTTTGCGCAAATTTAAAATTATTGGATGAAGGCGGTATGCCTTTAGTTGGTGCTAATGTTTATGTCTTTGATGACGATGATCAGCGCAGCTTTTCTGCCACAAGTTTTATTTCGGATTTGCAAGGCGAAATAAGAATATCGTTGGTGAAATTGGATGATACCGATACGGATACCAGTGTAAAAATCAGAACCTATTCAACAGCAACACATTTATTTATTGATAAGACTATTGAATTATCCACGGCTGCCTGTGAATCAACTGCAGTTGCAGTTCCGATAACATTATCTGTGCCTGCACGTTGCGCTATAGACGGTAAAATGTTGAATAACAATTCCACACCGGCTGCAGATGTTGTATTGGTAGCGATTCCAGATGACGAATATGAAAATCTTGCAACAGCCACTTTTGGTCGTACTGACGCGACAGGAAATTACACAATGAATTTATCCTGTGATGTGGACTATGATCTGGGTGATTATCTGGGATTAGTACAATATTATTTTGATCAGGAACAAAGTTTTTCCATGGCTTCGCTTAATGTGAACG
>CBFGPN010000315.1:0-1918 GCA_965650675.1 uncultured Cellvibrio sp. | reverse complement strand
TCACTTAATAAACCGGTCTTATTGTTATAACTCACGCGACCACTGAGATCCTTCATTTTTAAATTCAGATTTTGAATTTCAAATTCCGGCGATTGAATATCAATATCGACTTGTTGATACGCATCTTGTGCGGGATCCCGCGTAGCCAGGGGCACCCGTAAATCCAGACTGGTTTGTATATCCCCATACATAAACCAACTATCCATACTATTACCAATATAACGACGCAAAGCACCTTCTCGTAAAACACGCAATCCATCACTGGCGGCTCCTTGTAAATTTGCATTAACAGACAATAAAGATCCCGCATTATTCTGCCTGGGATGCAATTCAACTTTGGCGCCCCGCACCTGGGTATTGTAAATCTGCGCCTGATTAACATTCGCAATCACATCGGCATTATCAATTTTAAGATGTCCTGACATTTTCCTTAATTGCGGCCATTCCGGATGATAAAGTAACTCGGTATCTTGCAGATCCATGCTCAATTGATATGACCGGGCATGAATGTCCTTATTATTTAAGGTTGCGCGATAAACGAATCCAATATTTTGGGCAATTCCGGAATTTTTTTCGCCCACGCTATTTTCCAACCACTCTCGCAGTTTTGGCGAAATAGTTTTCGGAATATATTTTTTATAACGACTGACATTTAATTTTTGCGATCCTATCTGCAAAAATAAATCGACATTATCTGTATTTTTATACCAGGGCATGGATAACCACATATAACCGGATGTAGTTTCCTCACCGTCATAAAAATTCAACGCACCGCTATTCACATAAATTTTATTGTTTTCTTTTTCCAGTCGCCAGGCAACCTGCCCTGACATTCGATCATATGTCATGGGTTCTGCATAAACATTGGCATAGAACATTGAAAAACCATTTCGGCTATCAATAGAAACAAAACCACCTTTGGCATCCAACTGCAAATAACCATCTACTCCTGTAAGCCCGGGAGCACCCTGCCAGGGTGAGACAGCAAGTTGATTGGCATTAGCGGCCAGCTGCCAATCTTTAGCATTCCGGTAGGGAAAAGAAATTTGTACATTGGTGAGTTTGCCTCGCGGTTGCAAAGTCTGCATCACCTGATGCAAACGCTGATTACCAAGAGCACCCGTATTTTCCAGAAGTTGATGCATCTTTTCCAAATCCATCTGATCAAGACGTAAATCCACCGACTGATTAAAACCGTTGGAGCTGGCAATCCAATTCATACCTTGTATATTTTCTGATTGCAAATGCGCATTGATTGATTGCAAACCAATTTGCCATTTACCATCCGCTTGCCAATAGCCGCTCAAATCTGTAGAAAACTTATCCAATGCCACATGACGCTCACTCAATTCAACCAACAAGCGCTGTAAATTTAATTTACCAATCAGGTTAAATCTTTTTTCATCAGTATGATTATTCATCCATATTTTTGCAGACACTTCCCCTTCACTGGTCAAATAACTTTTCTGCCCGCTGAGCAGAAAAGTGGTTGCAGCTTGCACAGGTTCACTGGTTGGAAATTGATTTAATTCCAAATAACCACTGGCCTTCAGATTGTCCTGATCACGCGGATCACCTGTGGCTTCAAGTAATAAATATAAACTGCGGGGTTTTTCATCCAAATCAACTTGCAATGCCAAACGATGGAAGTCTCCGTTATTTTCCAACAGTAAATTGGGTGCTCTGAGATTTAATTTTTGACCGTTAAAAAATTGAAATTGCAAATGACTTTGTTTAATCGCCATATGATGCGACAGCAGTAACATGTCAATTAGCGGGTCCAGCGTTGCGTTGCCAGCTTTGTTGGTTTCAACTGCGGCATCCAGCGATTTCAGTCCAGGAATTTTCCAAAAACCATTGTCCTGTTGTTGAAAAGTGATGTTGATTTTTTCAATGCTTAAATCGCTCCAAACCAAAC
>CBFGPN010000314.1:0-1962 GCA_965650675.1 uncultured Cellvibrio sp. | reverse complement strand
TCTTGCAATATTATTCTGGATTTTCCCCGTTACAATTTCAAAGATAATAATTCCATTCGATGGTGATAATTCTGTGGAGGCTGTTGATATTATTTCTGTGCAGTCCATTTTTATTTCCTCAATTGGTGTGTTTTTGTTTGTAAGTGCTATTCCAGAAATATTTCTGATAGTGTTATCTATTATAATGCAGGATGATTTTTTTCAATTCTCTACACTTGGCATGTCGAATCCTCTTATGGCAGGAATTGAGTGTGTATTAGGCTTACTCTTAATGTTTAAATCTAAGGCTATTTCTTCTTTTATTAAATCAATTAATGGTTGAATAAAACTGAACATCCGCAAATTACAATTGCCAACCAATGCTTGTCAGATTTTACTGGCTGATTGGTTGGAAAATTCTGCTATTGAAGATTAATTCACCAAAACTTCACGCAATCTTCACATAATTAACCTTGTCTACATAAACCCCACATGCTCCCTTGCCACAATGGCTTTGAAATTAATTCTTCAGGAGCTTGTGATGAAACGACCTTTATTGTTTAAAACTTTGGCGATAGGCCTGTTGATGCTTTTATTGCTGATACCCATTGCCATGATCAGCAATTCGATTGATGAGCGTAAGTATTACAGCCAAAGTGTGGTTGAGGATATTGCGCGGAGTTCGAGTTTTAGCCAGACAATAACTGGCCCTGTTCTGGTTGTACCTTATTCAAAAATTGTCAGGACGGTGAGTTATAACGATAAAAAAGAAAAAGTGATTGAGGAATCCCTGGTATATGGAAAGTTGAAATTTTTACCAGAGCTATTTGATCTTAATGGTGAATTAAAAACGGAGCTGCGTAAACGTGGGATTTACTCGGCACGTTTGTATCATTCTGATAACACGATTTCCGGTAAATTTTCTATTCCAAAGGATTTCGGGATAAGTGAAAACTTGTCGGATTATAGTTTTGAACAACCTTATTTGGCGATTGGAATCAATGATATTCGGGGAATCGATAATTCATTAATTATGCAGGTAAATGGTAATCCTTTTCCCATGGAGCCAGGAAGTAAGTTGAATATTTTTGATGGTGGTGTTCATGCAAATTTGAATGGGTTGGATTTTGTTGATACCACAGCGTTATCCTTTTCCTTGAATTTGAAATTGACCGGCACTGAATCATTTTCAATTGTCCCTATAGGTAAAGAAACACGGGTTAATATTAGTTCAGATTGGCCACATCCAAAATTTGTGGGTAATTTTCTACCGGCAGATTCTTCTATTACGGATGCAGGATTCAACGCCAGTTGGCAGACCTCATTTTTTGCTACCAATATGCAAGAATATTTTTTGCAGTGCGCCAATAAAAGCCAATGTTCGGAATTCAATGATAAACAATTTGGTGTGAATTTTATTGATCCGGTTGATCAATATGTGAAAAGTGATCGTGCAATTAAATACGCAATTCTGTTTATAGGTTTAACATTCGCTTGTTTTTTCTTGTTTGAAATTATGAAGCGCCTGCAAGTTCACGCAGTGCAATATACATTGGTAGGACTCGCGCTTGCATTTTTCTATCTGCTGTTGTTATCACTCTCTGAGCACCTTGGTTTTAATCAAGCTTATGTCATTTCTGCCTCAGCCTGTGTGTCTTTAATTGGCGTTTATGTTTGCTTTGTATTGCGAAGTATTTTACGTGGGATTGGTTTTACATTGGGATTAAGTTTGTTGTATGGATTGTTATTTGGTTTGTTGAGTGCGGAAGATTATGCCTTGTTGATGGGATCGCTATTGTTATTCAGTATTTTGGGAGCGGTGATGATGCTGACACGGAATGTGGATTGGTATGCGATTGGTTCGAAGAATGTTCCCCACTTTGAAAAAGGGGGGGCAGGGGGGATTTAACATCTCAGAAAAGTTTGACCATCTTAAATCCCTCCCCCGCCTCCCTTTTTCAAAGGGAGGAGCCAGTCCCCTCC
>CBFGPN010000313.1:0-2009 GCA_965650675.1 uncultured Cellvibrio sp. | reverse complement strand
GCAACACCAATTGCCAAAGTCCCAACAGCAATACCTTTGGGCATTTGCACTATGGAGTAGAGGCTGTCCAGACCATTCAAGGCTTTGCTTTGAACAGGAACACCCAACACAGGTAAACGAGTGTGCGCGGCAACCATTCCGGGTAAATGGGCAGCGCCACCAGCACCGGCGATGATAACGGCATAACCATTATCGACAGCAGATTCAGCGAATTGAGTGAGTTTTTGCGGGGTGCGGTGAGCGGAAACTACCTCGGTGTGGTAATCCACGCCCATTTGTTCGAGTATTTCTACTGCGGCTTGCATGGTGGACCAATCACTTTTGGAACCCATGATGACTGCGACTTTTCTTGCCATAGCGGTTTGCCTGCGGGTCTGTCAGAAAAAGCCGCGCATCTTATCACAAAATAATTCAGGTAAATCCGCTTTCGTCTTCTTGCGCCTCTTTCAGTAAATTCAGGGTAAATCCGCATAAAAACCGGCAGCACCTTCCGGACGGGTTTTGAAGCGACGATGGACCCAGAGGTATTGTTCGGGGGCCATCATGATTCCCTGTTCAACTTGTTGCATGATGCGTTTGGTGTCCAGAACCACATCATCGCTCGGAAAATCGGCCAAAGGAGCTTCTACTTTCAGGTGATAACCGCCAGTTTTTTTGCGTATACAAACAAAAGGAATCACTTGTGCATTTCCCATGCGGGCAAGTTGTGATGTAGAGGTAATGCACGCGGCTTCTACACCAAAAAACGGAATGAAAATATTGTGTTTGCTGCGTTTGCGGCCGTAATCCTGATCAGGTGCGTACCAGATGGCACGTCCGCGTTTTAATTGTTTGATAACGGTTCGTAGATCCGAGACTTCAATTGCCATAGCGTCACGACTAAATCGCTCCCTGCATTTATGTTGGATAAAATCGTAAACAGGATTGTCATGTTGGCGATAGCTGCCATCGATTGAGTGTTGCATGCTCATGAAGGCTGCACCTAAATCCAGATGGGTAAAATGAAGCGCCATCAATACCACGCCGGTTCCTTCTTTTTCCGCTTTTTTCAGATGCTCAAGCCCTTCATAGGTGACCAATTTTTCCAACCGTTTTTTTGAAGCAAACCAGGCCAGTCCGATTTCAAAAAACACTTTACCCAAAGAATCAATGTGTTTGTTCAGCAATTGTTGTTGTTCCTGAACAGTGAGTTGTTTAAAACAAAGTTCCAGATTTCGTTTGGCGATGGCGATTCGTCTTTTGGCGAACAATGGCATCAGTTTCCCAAGTCCGGAACCCATTTTCATTTGCACACCAAAAGGTAATTGGGCAAGTAACCACCAAATGCCAATGCCTAACCAGTTGAGCCAATAGCGGGGATGTAATAATCGGAAGTGGAATATAGGACGGTTCATACAGCTGATCCTTTGACAGAGGCGCAATTATACAGCGGGGTACGCAATTTTCAAAAACAACATGGAATGCTCAAAAATAATCCGGATAAATATTGGGCACCAAAAGTTACGTCTCCCTCGATATTATTTAAGCGTAAAAATTTTGCAGGAATAGGCAAAAACAAAAAATTAATTTTTATAAGCTGGTTAAAACACGTTACTATCCGGCGTATTGCTATCTATTCACCCTTGTTAATACAGGAATATTGATATGAAAACGTTCAGTATCAAAAAATGTTTGTTGTCGGGTTTTATCGCGGCATTTGCTGTTGATATGTCATTCGCAGATGAAGTAAGGCCTTGGGAAGCTTCAGCGGAGCTGGGTGTGGTGTCTGCATCAGGTAATACCGAAACTACCAGCATGCAAGCAAAATTGGATATTAAGCAAAATCTGGATAAATGGACCAATTCTTACGTACTTACCGGGTTAATTAACAAAAGTGAAGTTGAAAATGATGATGGTACAACCAGCAATGAGAAGACGGCTGAAAAATATTTTGGTTCAGTAAAAAGCGCTTATGACTTTGGTCGAAAATAAGATTATTTATTCTTGTTTACATCCCATGCTGAAGATAA
>CBFGPN010000312.1:0-2083 GCA_965650675.1 uncultured Cellvibrio sp. | reverse complement strand
CCGAACTCAGAAGTGAAACGACTTAGCGCCGATGGTAGTGTGGGGTTTCCCCATGTGAGAGTAGGTCATCGTCAAGCACCTAATATCAGCCGCCCTTTGCTTCCTAGCAAGGGCGGCTTTCTTTTTACTCTTTATAAATCT
This sequence comes from uncultured Cellvibrio sp., assembly GCA_965650675.1. Classification (GTDB taxonomy): domain Bacteria; phylum Pseudomonadota; class Gammaproteobacteria; order Pseudomonadales; family Cellvibrionaceae; genus Cellvibrio. Next base: position 1,942 of record CBFGPN010000312.1, on the reverse strand, counting down.
TTATGATTGTTTTCTTTATGCTGGATTAAACAAAAGCTTCAATAGACAATTCCTTTATAATCCCCCCAAGTCGTTTCAGTTTCGGTATTTGGGTTATGCATGAGCTTCATCGTCAGGAATACCTGCAGTCTATAGGAATAGAAAGTTATATTCCTCGTTGGAAACTTCCATTTGCTGCTGAATCATATCTCTGTGATCGCGCTACATTGGTTGATCAAGAGGTTATTCCATCTATAGAAATTAACTCTCAAGGACAAAAAGATTCAATAAACCCGGCAATAGATTTGATGTTAAGCACTGTTGTCGAAAAGAATACCGTTAAAAATAATACATCTCGAATTGGTGATATATTGCAGCAATTCGAAGATAAAAAATCACCGACAATTCAATCATTTTCATTAAGCGTGTGGCGGCCTGTTCCCGGTTTTTTAATTGTGTCCGCACGCAACTTGAATGCAATACCTACTGAATTGTTCTTGAATAATTTTCTTCGTTTTTATTTAAAACAACATCAATTGATTTTGGTGGAAGAAGTGCTGCGTTGGCCTGCTATTGAAAATAACAAAATAGTATTAACTGAAAATGATGCCCGCATAGAATTGCAGACATGGTTGAGCGTACAACATGAGTTGCAGTCAATAAAAAGCTTGTGGTTTTTTGGCGATGGTTATCGATATTTCACATCTGAAGCTATATCAGGTGATGATTGTTTTGTTGGATCTTGCAATATTAAGTTGGATCAAGCTAATTCAGATCATTCCGCAAAAATTTTCCCTGATCTAAGCCGGTTTTTACTTCAACCCACATTAAAAGCGCAGCTCTTGTCTTTGGTATAAGCGTGAAATTTTATGATTGAGTTAGTGACTTTTTCAGGCATGAATTTACAACTGAGGGAATTACTGGAGACCGATATAGATCAGGTTATGCAGCTTGAGCGAAGTGCACATAGCCATCCTTGGCGTAGATCCAGTTTCGAGGATTGTTTGAAAGGTCGTCAAAAATGTTGGTTGGCTGAATACAGGGATAGACTGGTTGGGTATGTGGTCGTCACTCATGCTGGCGGTGATGCTGAGTTATTAAATTTGGCTGTATTACCGGAGCTTCAACGTAAGGGAATTGGCCAGTTATTATTGGCTCATGCATTGGAGTTGGTTCAGGGAAAGGCAGATATGTTATTTCTTGAAGTACGCGTTTCCAATCGCAAAGCCATAGAGCTTTATTCACGAGAAGGTTTTTTTGAGATAGGTAATAGAAAAAATTACTATCCAACGAATAATGGATATGAAGATGCATTGCTGATGGCAAAACAACTTTGATCTAAAACCTTTTACCAATCTCTGTATAATTCGAATTTTGCTTAAAAATCCATCGGCAATTTTATGACAACTTTACAAGCGACTTTGATTGAAGGCAGAGTTTCTGATCAGCTCAGAACACTTGCTATGCCCTTGATTTTAGGCTTGATGGCAACTATGTCGCTCAATGCTATAGAAACATTATTTATTGCGCATTTAGGTGCAGATCCTCTCGCTGCTTTTAGTTTTACATTTCCTGTAATTATGGTGTTGACAAGTTTGAGCATTGGATTGGGTGCTGGAACCTCATCTGCAATATCGCGAGCCATTGGTGAAGGTGATTCACTCAGGGCGCGCCGATTGGCAACGGATGCAATGACGCTCACATTGATTATATCTGTTAGTTTTTGTGTGTTGGGATGGTTGGCTATCGCCCCTCTATTTCGTTTATTGGGTGCAACCGATACTCTGATTCCGCAAATTTATTCTTACATGACCATCTGGTATATCAGCGCCCCTTTTTTAATGGTGCCTATGGTGTGTTTGTCTGCGCTCAGGGCAATGGGAATGAGTCGCGTACAAGGATATTTGATGAGTGGTGCCGCGCTGTTTAATTTAATTTTGGATCCGATTTTAATTTTCGGTTA
>CBFGPN010000311.1:0-2090 GCA_965650675.1 uncultured Cellvibrio sp. | reverse complement strand
GGAATACAGAGCGATTAGCGACATCACCCCCGAGCCCGAATGATAATGAATAAGACTCAACCAAACCTTGACATTGTTCTCATCATTCCGATTTGAAATAAATAAATCACAATTCGAAACAAAGAGGAATTAATTTTCTATATGTAAATACTTCTCAAGTAGTGATAAACGGAAACAGCCCTTTTATGCCAGCAGCGATAAATTCGACAGCAATTGCCACTAACAATAGCCCCATTACCCGCGTAGACATAACCACACTGCGCTGACTTAAATGTTGACCAAACCAGGGCAACAACTTGAAGCACATCCACAGTAAAAAACAAACCACCAGAATGCAAAACATGATTAATCCATAGTGCATTACACCCGTGGATTTATGCGCATAGACAATCACCGCACTCATTGCACCGGGACCAGCCAGCAAAGGCATGGTTAACGGAACCAATGCCACTGTTTCATCTTCGTCTGCATCCGCTAACGAATGCCCTTTTGACTGCAACATCCCAATCCCGATAATCATCAATACCAATCCACCCGCGCAACGAAATGCATCAATACTGATGCCCAAAGCCCATAAAATCCACTCACCTAATAACAAAGCAACCATCAAAGCGACAAAAACAGAAATCGTAGTCAATCTGGCCGTTTTTCGTCTTTGAATAAGTGTTTGCCTTGCAGTCAAGGTCAGAAATACCGGGACAGCTCCCAGCGGATCAACGATTGCAAAAAGACCAATAAAAAATTTTGTATATTCAGTTAATTCCAACATTCGATCATTCCCGTTTAATGGATATTTTTATCGATTGAATCCAATATAGAACAATATCAGTCTAAAACAAAAATAACGTTTAAGGATTCCCTTATGGCATTAACCCAAACCGCCCCCCGAATTTTAACCATTGATGCGCTGAGAGGCTTTGCACTTTTCGGCATTTTCTTCGCACATATGATTATGTGGTTTGTCGGCGGGCCGCTGCCTGAAGTTTATTACACTATGTACCAGAATGTGACGAGCGGGCTGACCTTTACTATTTATATGCTGCTGGTTAACGCCAAATTTTTTGCGATTTTTTCGTTTTTATTTGGCTTGAGTTTTTATATCCAAATGCAAGCTCTGGCGAAACGCTACCCCAATTTTGCAGCGCGTTTTGCCTGGCGTTTGTGCATTCTGGGCATGATCGCGATTCTGCACCATTGTTTTTGGCGAGCAGATATTTTATCCATTTATGTCCCACTGGGATTTCTCTTATTGTTTTTTCGCCACCTAAGTGACAAGGCATTACTCATAATCGGCTTTACTTTAATTCTGAATATTCCAAGCAAACTGGTTGAATTAATCAGTATTTTTGGATTTCAGCACTACCCATTGATGGATTCCAGAATGAAGCAGGATGCGGAAGCCATGTTGTTTACTGTTTCACAAGCCAATTTTATCGAAATGGTACAACACAACGCACAAGCTGCGTATGTGAAACTGGCATATCAAATTAATTCTGGAAGACTCTGGATCACGCTGGGATTTTTTATTCTCGGCATGTTGGTGGGTCGCTGGCAATGGTTCGAGAAAATTGAAGAGCACAAAACTCAACTAAAAACCCTTTGTAAAAAATCTGCCTGGATTTTATTGATTGTATTTATTATCGGCTTGTTGCTAGCGGCGGCTGTGTTTATCAGCAAAATACCTGTAGAGGATAATCATTTCCTAGCATGGCTTTCCGGTTTATGGTTCGACAGTTTGAATGCCTGTTTAACCTTCATTTATATCAGTGGTTTTGCGCTTTTGATGTTAAGACCCCGCTGGTTTAATTTTTTATCCCAGCTCGCTCCTGCAGGCAAAATGGCGCTCACGACTTATTTAATGCAGTCGCTGATAGGCGTGTTCATTTTCTTTAATGTCGGTTTGGGAGTTTTCCCACTTACCTCCCCTGCTGAAAATGCCTTAATCGCCATCGCAATTTTTGGCTCGCAAGTTTTCTTTTGTCGCTGGTGGCTACAGCATTTTAATTACGGACCTGTGGAGTGGTTGTGGCGATCCGGGACTGAGTTGAAGTGGCAAAAAATATTTAAGTAATGCCGACAATAAAAAAGCG
>CBFGPN010000310.1:0-2105 GCA_965650675.1 uncultured Cellvibrio sp. | reverse complement strand
TCTCCACCACTTTAGCATTGCCTGCTAAAGCTTTTTTAAAATCTGCCAGAATTTTTTCACCCAGATTTTTTACTTTTTGAATCAGTGTTGGTGTTAATTGATTGATAACTGCAATACCTGCACTGCATGCAATTGGATTGCCGCCAAATGTGGTGCCGTGATTTCCCGGTTGAAAAATCTCCGCCGCTTTTCCGCGAGCAAGACAAGCACCGATCGGCATGCCGTTGCCCAAACCTTTTGCGGTGGTAACAACATCAGGCAAAATGCCGTTGTGTTGATAGGCAAAAAAAGTTCCGGTTCTGCCATTGCCTGTTTGGATTTCATCGAGCATTAATAGCAGTTGATGTTTATCAGCAATTGCACGTAATTTATTTAAATAATCTGCGGCAGGAACTCTCACTCCGCCTTCGCCTTGTACTGGCTCAACCAGTATCGCGACAATGTTGTGGTGTTCGTTTAATGCAGCTTCAACAGCTGCGACATCGTTGTAGGGTACTCGGATAAAACCTTCAACCAATGGCTCAAAACCGATTTGCACTTTGGTATTGCCTGTTGCGCTTAATGTCGCTAGCGTTCTGCCATGAAAACTATTAGCCATTACAATTACAGATGGATTTTTAATGCCTTTTTCATTTCCGTATTTTCGCGCAATCTTGATGGCGGCCTCATTCGCTTCTGCACCGGAATTGGAAAAAAATGCTTTATCCATCCCTGACAAATTGATTAATAATTTTCCCAGCTCTTGCTGTTGGGGAATGTTGTAAAGATTGGAGCAGTGAATCAATGTTGCCGCTTGTTGACTGATGGCAGCAGTAACGGCTGGATGTGAATACCCCAAACCGCAAACAGCGATTCCACTAATTGCATCCAAATAATTTTTACCCTGGTCGTCCCACACGCGGCTACCTTCGCCCTTTGTCAGGGTTAAAGTTCGGGTGCCGTATGTGTTCATCAGGCTGGTCATCATTGTCTCCAAAAAAACGAATTACCTTTAGCCAAATAAAGGGCTAATCAAAGGTTTTAGTTAGGGGGATTAACGGAAATAAGCAGCAAATATATAAGTTATTGGAAGGATTGGCAAATTTGACTATCCAGAGGATCACGAATTTATGTTTTGTTTGTGTTCTCAGGTTTAAGTGCTTAAGTTTTTGTCCAAAACGATTTCAACCGTGTTTTCGTTAATCATGCCGTTTTCACGGACTTGGATTTCAACATTGTCGGATCTATCCTCAATTCTGCAGTCAATACAGCGTGCGCACATGCGTCTTTAATTTTTAAATGCATGACGATGGTAACCAATCACCTCTGGAAAGCAGGCTGCAATTTGGCATCAGACTGAATGCAATTACCAATACGCTTCCAATGTAGTTGCAATCACTCATTGGCACTCAAATTTTGTGTCTGATTGAGATAAGTAACGCCATGCTTTTCAAGGTATTCGCGGATGAGCTGACGCACCACTTGGGACGGGGTGACATCTTGTGACGCGCAAAGCTGCTCAAAAGCATCTTTCTTTGTGGGATCAATCAGCACCGTAAGGCGCGCAGTTTTCTGTTCCATATTTTTCTCGTCTTTAGAAAATTGAGGGGGGTGCTTACCCTTAAGAATACACCATACTACAAAAATTATAACTATATTATAATGAAATTAGCATAAAATGTTAATTTTGATTATACTGAACGTTCAAAATAGGCCTGTATCAAAGAGTTAACATTTTCTATGAAGTTTTCTGAATTAACGCAAGCGGTCGGTAACAATCAAATAGCGCATGTGGACATCATGAGAAACCCTGCGGTTCTTTCCGAATGGGTAATTTGGGTAAGGAATTCTGATGGAAAAAGTTTTTTATTGTCTGATGAGTTCGATAAAGCAATCATCAGTCATGACGTGGATCATTTAATCCTGCTTCTTCGCACAACCGGAATCAAACAGGTCGGCATTAATATTTAACGGTGTTGTATGAGTGTACTTGATATATTTTTTAAAAATGATCCTGCTTATCGAGGCAAATTAGTACACATGGATATGGATTCCTTTGGTGAAATTTGGGTGATCGATTATCCGGATCATCGCATCCTAAGCTTTGGATCTATTTATGAACAAAG
>CBFGPN010000309.1:0-2279 GCA_965650675.1 uncultured Cellvibrio sp. | reverse complement strand
ATCCCTGCGAAGGCAGGAATGACGATTAATTTTGATTCGTGCAAAACTCTCTTAATTTTGACCAAAGAATATTTTTGTCTCAAACTTTAGCAATTAGCGCTTTTGAGTGCTGGATGTTCTTTCTCCAGTTTTCAAATTATCGCAGACTGTTGTTTTACTTGTCCCGATGTATAGGTTTATACATTCCATTATTTTTTCACCTTTGCTGTAGGTGTTGATGCGCTCCCCGCCATTCTTTGTAAATGTTATATGTTCCTTTCCATGCTTAAATCCTTCTTTATACTGAGTTTGAATTCGGGTGTTTTCAGATTCGCATACGACAACCCCGGTTATTAGTTGATTTTGTGCATTGGGATCCCAAGCCATGCCATCGGGCGCTATAGCAATGTCATGGCAATTAAATTGTGCCTCTGAAGCGTAAGATCGTAAACATAAGAACAAAAGTATAAAAGCTAGAAATTTCATATGTGAAACTCATAATGTTAAATTATCCAAATCATGTCGGAAGTCGCTTCGCTCTTCCAACCTACCGCGTTTATCCTTTCAATGTACTCAATTGGTCGCAGCTTTAACGGTTGGCTGAACGGCAGATTGAGTTTCTTTTTTACCTTTGGTAATAACTTGCTGTATTTTCTGAATCAACTCAGCAATTGATTTCTCCAGAGCCGAGTTATAACTGGTTGATATGTACTGATTGAGTGCAGCAGATGCTGCCATTACAACTTCTATCTCTTTTTTGGCTGAGGGGTTTTCGTATTTTTTAATAACCTGTTCGATTTCTAATTGAGTATAATTTTTATTCCACTCTTCAGAATAAACTTTTATCGCTGTCTCTACATTCCAAGAATCCAAAAGCTGCTTCATCGTTAACGTCATCGCTTTTTCAATTTCTTGGCTTGTCTCCTTCGGCAATCCTGACAAAGTTCCTTCAAGTTGTTTCATAAGCATAGCAACCTGTTTTGCAGCATCAGCTTTGTAAGCTTCCCGTTGCGCCTGAAGAACTTTATCCACCCCCATTGCAATCATCATTCGTTCGGCAGGGGATTTTTCCTCAGCAAATATTGTCATGCTTGTGAACAGGGAGATAATTAATAATATTTTTTTCATGCTTACGTTTTCCTATATTAGAATTAAAAGCCACCATAGCAGACTTCATCAGTTTCGCTATAGTGTTTCGTCTACCGCACAATCTCCCAAACCGTAAAAAAACAACTCCCCTTCCCCACTTCGGTCTCATAACCAACTTCACCGCCCATGCGATCTACTAATTCTTTTACAATCGCAAGGCCTAGTCCGGTGCCGCTTTTTTGGCGGGTGTCGGAACTGTCTGCTTGTGAAAATTTCTGGAAGATTCGTTTGCGGAATTCGTCGGGGACGCCAGGGCCTTTGTCTTTTACTTCAATGCGAACTTGATCATTTTGTTGTAGCAACAATATTTCTACCGATTCGCCTTTGGGGGAAAATTTTGCAGCGTTGGATAAAAGATTGGACATCACTTGTGCGAACCTGAGTGAATCCACCTTGATATTCACCGCACCGATTTTATTGAGATATTGAAAACTGATACCTAATTTATCCGCGTAGGATTGATTATCTTTTAAAGCTTGTTCGATTAATCCATCAAGTGAATGCAATTGCAAATCAAATGTCATTTTGCCAGCCAGAAGTTTTTCCATATCCAGTAAATCGTTAATCAATAAACCCAAACGCTGGCTGTTTTTGTAAGCGATTTGTAAAACCTGATCAACTTTGGCGGGGACTTCCCCCAGGCTTCCAGCCGTTACCATACCCAGAGCGCCGGTAATCGAGGTTAGTGGAGTACGCAGTTCATGGCTGACGGTGGATACGAATTCGCTTTTCATTTGTTCCAGTTTAATGCGTTCACTGATGTCTACAATTTGTAAAATCCAATGAATGATTTTTTTATGGTGATAACAAATACCGATGCTGACTAACACATTCAACAAGTTTTTTTCATCAAGATGTAATTGCGTTTCAAATTGTTCATAAAGCGATTCCCCTGTTGTTATAGCATTGCGCAGGTTGGTACGAATCTGGGTTAATTTGAATTGATCCTGCGCACTGAATAATTCTTCAATTTTTTTCTGTTCGATTTGTGCTTTTGATGTTTTTAACATGGAACACAAAGCCGGGTTTACCTCCAACCATTGTTCTTTGTCATCCACTATTGCCATGCCTTGTGGTGAAAATGAAAAAGCGCGTTCAAAACGTAACTGACTTTCCTGAAAAGCATGAGTTGCTTTTTTTCTTTCGCGTAG
>CBFGPN010000308.1:0-2326 GCA_965650675.1 uncultured Cellvibrio sp. | reverse complement strand
CCGCAACAGGCGCAATACAAACAGATAAGGTTGCGGGCAAGGTTATAATCCTGACGTTATTTTTTGACAAGACCGGATGCTGCACATATTCCTGCGCAATAGAAAATGCAGGCACATCCGAAGCTTCAATAATAATGACGTCAGGTTTCGCCAGAATTAAATCTTCCAGATCAATTTGCGCAAAACCGCTGATTTTTTTATCCAACGCCAAATTATGAAATCCTGCACGGGTCATTAATTCATTTTCCAGCGTGTGCGCTCCCACCACTACACCATTTGATGAATACCAAAATGCTGGAATTAATTTGTGCTCTTGTTTTGCAGCATCCATCCGGGCAATTTGTTTTTCCAATTGACTTGCCATTTCTTCTGCTTTTAATTGGCTGCCCGTTAACTCTCCCAATTTTCGAATATGTGCCGTGATACCATCCAGTGTTTGCGGAAGTGAAAGTGTTTCAACGCGAAACCCCAACTGCGATAACAAGGTTTTAGCATCGGCAGCACCAAAATCGCCTGCCACAATTAAATCCGGATTACGCGGCACCAAATCTTCAGCAAGACCGCGGTTAAGATGAAATTTTTTTGCTTGATCAGCAAAAGGGGAAAATTGTGAATTAGCCGATAAATAGGTCAACGAATTAATACGTTCCGGCTCAACCAATTTCAACAATAAGGCATCCAGACATAAATTAAGTGATGCTATGGATTGAGGCTTGGAAATGTCATCTGCCTTTGAGACAAATGACAGCGCGAGCATGAAGAAAAAAACAGGTATTACAAAAAATTGAAACCTGCGCATCGTCATTTGCCTCAATCCGGATTTATTTCACCACACTTTTAAACACATCAAAGTAAGTTGGAAATGTTTTGGCAGTACATTTGGGATCATTGATTCGCACAGGCACCCCACCGAATGTTGCCAGGGAAAAACACATCGCCATGCGGTGATCATCGTAAGTATCGATTGCAGCATTGGGAATTAATTTTTCGACGGGCGTAATACGCAACCAGTCTTCACCCTCTTCTACTGTTGCGCCAAGTTTGCGCAATTCAGTGGCGATAGCAGAAATACGATCCGTTTCTTTTACGCGCCAGCTGGCGATGTTGGTCAGGCGTGAGGGGCCATCGCAAAAGAGCGCAACGACAGCCAGTGTCATAGCCGCATCAGGAATATGATTGAAATCGCGATCAAACGATTTCAGCGGCAACGACGCAGATGCTTCAATCCAGTTTTCACCTTTGGTAATTTTCACGCCAATCTCTTCAAGTGCATCGGCAAATGCCACATCGCCCTGAATACTCCTGGCGCCTACGCCTTGAACACGAAGCGGCCCACCACCCAAAGCACCGGCGGCTAAAAAATAAGAGGCAGAAGATGCATCACCTTCCACAAACACACGACCAGGACTTTGATAGCCCGCAGCTGCAGGGACCGTAAATCGCTCCCAGCCATCGCGTTGAACATTGACGCCAAATTGCGCCATCAGCTTCAGAGTGATTTCGATATAAGGTTTGGAGATCAATTCACTGATCATTTCAATTTGTGTTTCTTTCCCTGTCATAGGCAAAGCCATCAACAAGGCGGTTAAAAACTGACTGGAGACATCGCCGCGAATTTTGATAGTCCCTTTAGCGACGATTTGTGCAGGTTTGATCAATAAAGGCGGAAAGCCTTCTTGCCCAAGATAACTAATGTCAGCACCGACTTGGCGCAAAGCATCCACCAAATCACCAATCGGACGTTCATGCATGCGCGGCACACCATGAAGCTTGTAGGTACCACCACTGAAAGCCAAAGCCGCTGTTAAAGGACGAAAGGCGGTTCCGGCATTACCCAAAAACAAATCGGCTTCTTTAGCGGGAAAATGTCCACCCGTTCCCACAACCTCATAATCATTCTCGCCAGTTTTGGTGACACTGACGCCAAGAGCCGACAGAGCTTCCAACATTCGGTCGGTATCGTCTGACTTGAGTAAATCGCGGATCTCTGTCCTGCCCTTGGCAAGTGCAGCCAACAAGAGCGTGCGGTTGGAAATACTTTTGGAGCCAGGCAATTGCACTATGCCTTGGGCGCGGGAAACCGGGGAGAGATCAAGAAATTCCATCGTGAGCCTTTTTATGAACTTTTTGCAAAAACGGTGATTAACTGAGGCTGCGCATGATATACGGATCAACCCGCCACTGCATCAGCTGATAGCCTTTTAGCGGTTGACAAGCCCCTCGCCTATAGCCAAAATGCGCGCCTCTTTTGCGACTCACCTGTCGCAGATTTGGCTAGATAGCTCAGCCGGTTAGAGCACAGCACTCATAATGCTGGGGTCGGCGG
>CBFGPN010000307.1:0-2340 GCA_965650675.1 uncultured Cellvibrio sp. | reverse complement strand
CAAATCTTTAATTAAATTCAGCAGACCGCCTTCGTAAAGAAAATTTTCGGCAAAAATTATTTTTTGTGGCGCATATGCATTAAGGCTTTTTGTAAATCTATCCTCTCTGGAACGATTTACCACTGTATATCCTTGCTGATTGTTACCTGCATCCATAGCTCTTTGAATACACATCATTTCACCACCAACATCCTGATCTTGGCTAGTCATTGCACCAGGGTGTAAACCACCTTGAGATGAAGGAGTTATGTAATCTTCAAGTGCTTTAGAAAACCATCTTAAAAACTCAAGTGGCGCCTCAAATTGACCGATTCGTTTAAACGAACGATCCCCAGCCATTATTTCACTTCTGATGCTTGTTATAATTACAAATTCATCGCACTTGTGAAAAAACAAGGTATTTTGATAATTTAAACTATCAACAATACGACTTAATTCCACCCAATTACTTGGATAAATTAGGTCGTTCTTAATCTCTATTAGCAATTCTTTTTGTGGGTATTTAGGTTGTAGCATAGTAAATTATCCTAGCTTTTGTAGACGTATGGCGTCAGCTTTCACCAATTGGTCAAGATCAACTTTTTTACGTTCCAAGTTGAGTGTTTCTACGACACCAAATTCCTGATCCCCATTTAAATTAGCAGTTAGACCATTCCCTAAAAAGTGAGGGTTATTCCCTACAGAGTTTTGCATAGCAAATCTCTGACGCATTGCATTTTGTTCATCCATACTTAAACCACTTGATTGCAAATAATCATCAAAATGTTCAGGATTTTTATCACCTTCACCGTTTAACATTTTACTCTTTACCGCAGCCGCATGATGTTTCTTGTACTCTGCCTGAAACTCTGGTGTCATTATTTTATCGGTAACAGCAGGAGGAAAATCATCAGACAATTCCTCATTAGCGAATTCGGAGATATTTTCAAATGTAGGTACCAATGTTTTGGCGTCCGTAATAGGAAGAGCTTTCTCCGTATCAATAATGATCATTGTGTATTCACTTTCGGGGTTGTATTCAATTCCCAATTTCTTACAAATAATTTCCGGATTTGAATCAGCATCTTCTATTTGATCAAAGGTCGTACTCCAATATTTGGCGCCTTTTCCCGGCATCGGAGCGCCCATTGAACCTGCCTTGTTGTTACGTTCCAGATAGCCGTACTCCATAAACCTTACATGAAAACGCTCATTTGCAACTGAACCTGATTTCGCCATTGCAACTAATTCTTTATCCGTATATTTATTCTGATGCCCATTATTTTTGATTTCTCCTTTCATACTATCCAAACGATTGGCTGCATCATCCAATGACTTCGGCTCAACACCCTTTCGCTGACTAAAATCTGTTTTCTTTTCTTCTTGTTTCGGTGTCTCAGGCGCCAACGGTGGTGGTTTATCATTGGTACGTAATGGAACCAATTCTGCTTTTGTTTCTTTAGCAGGAGACGCTGTTACACGCTCTACTTTGTAAACACCGGCTTTGCCATCTGCGAGATATTTGATTAATTCCTGTTTGCCAAAATCCAGATTTTTATTGCCGTTGGATTGCACTTTTTGCAAAATTTCTGCGTCAACTCCAACATCTTCGAGTGCGCGATAAAGGTATTCTGAAGTCCATTTAATGCCATTCACTACTGATTGTGCTTTCGCAGTTGATTTAAATTTTTCAAATTTAAATGGATTGGGCAAATATTGCCGTGCAATTTCCGGTAAAAATTTATAAGCAGTCTTGTCGTTAAACGGAATGGCCGCAGCTGATTTTATGGAGGGCAGCTTGTATACCCCTACGATTCCATTTTCAATTAATTCGGCAACCTGGGCAGTGACAGTCTTGTCAGGATATTGATTGAGTAAGCCGGGAAATAATTGAAGCCATTGGTAATCATCAAGACCAATCCGGCAAACCAAGCTTGATGCCGAACTGCGATCTACAGAAGATTGAGTAAAAGAAAAATCACTTGGCTTTTGGCCAAAAGTTGAAATCACTAACTCATAACTGTTGGATTTATCACTGACAATCGAATTGGAATTGGGAAACTGTGATGCTCGAATTAACATGGATGGCTCGGATCGTTCCGTGGTGAGGATTATTTGTCGAGGCAGGATATCCAAAAAAAATTGCAGCCGCCAGACAGAAACATAATTAACAGCAACAAATTGCGCCAAGCTGTGAACCGCGCCAAACCTTGAATGACGAGCAGTTATCCGGGCTTACAACTGGTACGAAAATTTAATACTATAGCCCGGCAATCCCAATGTCTCGCCAACCAACCTAATCCGACTCAGGAGCAAAGCCATGGCAGAAAGCATACACGACAAGTTAAAGAGAGTGAGATC
>CBFGPN010000306.1:0-2421 GCA_965650675.1 uncultured Cellvibrio sp. | reverse complement strand
AAGAGCTGATTGTATTGCTACAGTATCAATATTATCACCATCCCCAACTGCTCCAAACATTTGAGGAGTCGCATAATCATAGTCAATCCTTTTCCAGTATCTATTACTGGTGACACTGTTGTTAATTATTGTTCCCCCATCAGCAATAATAGTCCCTTCATTATCTTGAAAATATCCGCCGCCTAGATCATTACGGGTATGCTGCCTTAAATATATAATCATTCCCACATCTGTCGCAGGAGTGGTTGCCAGATCATCAAATGTATCGACTACAGTAATTGATGTGGGTAAACTTGTTTGGGCATTCGATGTTCTAGTTCCAAGAAGGCCACCAATAAGCATTGTGTTTATTACTGCCGTTCTTCTTGATATATTTTTATCATTCATAATCATCTCCAAAATAGAATAAATATTAGTGCAAGAGTTTTAAAATATTTATCAAGGCACGAAAAAATAGTTAATTTAGTGCATCACTAACTACAGCACAATGACATGATGCTTTCTGATTTGCATTAGAAATACCAACTAATATTACAGCCAAAAATATTAAAATTATGAGATGGTTTTTTGTTAAAAATGCCACTCTATCGAATCCCCCACAATCCCATCCGGCGTTTTAACCTGAATCGAGTTTTTTCCTTTGATTAGATGGACTTTCCAGGTTGCGATTTTATGTTGTACTTTTTGCGAAGAAATTAATTTTCCGTTTAGGTGTAACTGTAGTTCGTTTTGATTTGAATAAACTTTTACTGTTGCGTCGGGGGATTTTCGATAATTAAATCGGCGTGAGGTGATATACACGACAGGTTTTGTTGACCAGTTTGCTTGATACCAAAAATAGGCGTCTTTTTTTGTTTTTCGATCATAGGTGATTAATCCTTTATCATTAATTCCCAATCGATCTCCTTCTTTTCTTGAGTCCGAAGCAAAATCAAAAGCCACCCAAATAAAACTGGCCCACAAATAAGGTTTGGATTCAATTGCCTGCCAGCTTTGTTCGTGAACTATTGATTGATATTGTTCAGGATGCCAGTTGGAATCGGTGATCGGGCGAGTTGGAGGATCTTCCTGATGTAATATGCTGCCACCTGCGCCATATTCACTCACTGCCAATGCGCGGCCATTTAATACTGCATGGGCTTGATCAAGCCATTCATTCATGGTTCCTGATTGTTGGGGATACCAGCCATGGTAAATGTTGCTGGCAGACAAATCGGTGTGTGTGGCAATAGTCTGCGTAACCGGGCCGCAACAATTGGCGTAAACAGAAAAACGATCAGGATCTTCTTCCTTGGCTACCTGTTGTAATCGTTTCAAAATTGCATTCGCATTTTCGTCGGCGTTATAAATTTCATTCCCCAGCCCCCATACAAAAACACTGGGGTGATTGTAGTTTTGTCGAATCATTTCTTTTAATTGCTGGATTGCATTATTCAAAAATTCAGGATTGTGACTGAGTGTTGCAACCAACGGAATTTCTGACCAAACCAAATAACCTGCTTGATTGGCGTGTTGATAAATGGCTTGTGGATGCGGGTAATGCGATAGACGAAGTGCAGTTATTCCCAACTCATCCAGCATTCTGAAATCTTCCCATTCTTCATCACGGGTAACGGCGGAGCCTTTTCCAGGGCGTTGACTTAAATGCAGATTGACACCGTAAGCTTTGTAGGGGGCTCCGTTCAAAAATAATCCTTTATTCGCATCAATTCTGATTGTTCGAATACCAAAATGAATGTTGATGGAATCCAGAATGGATTTTTTATTGATGAGGCTTAGTCTGGCAGTGTAAAGAGCCGGGTTTTTGACACCATTCCATAAATGAGGCTTGTTGATCATTACAGAATACTGTTGTTCGTCACGGGAATATTTTTTTAGACTGAGTGGAAAAGTTTGAGTGGAAATTGTTTTCCCTTGAGGATCCAGTATTTCCATCTTTAATTGTGCCGATAGATTGCGTGAAAAACGATTATTCAGTTTTGTTCTGATAATGACATTGGCGTTTTGTTCGGTATCAAGGTTTGATTTGATATAAATACCATCAGAACCGTAATCATCCAAATCGAAATGCAGTAATCCGGCACAAATCAATTGAACATCTCTGGTGATACCGCCGAAGATACTGAAATCGCCTCCCAAGGGCGCAATATAATCTGTCTCCTTGTTGTCCAATGTGACTTTTATTTCGTTTTTATTGCGCAAATATTTTCTGTGGAGAGGGAATCGAAATCGGGTGTAGCCACCTGCGTGAATGCCAAGCAATTGATCATTCAATTCAACTTTTGCGCGAGTAGTGGCACTTGAAAATTCAATGTAAGGAATTTCATTTGCAGCGCAGGGATTGGAAAAGGTCTTTTTATATAGTGTCGTGCCGCGATAATAAGAGCCACCATCATCAGCATCCATTGTATTAAAAGTATG
>CBFGPN010000305.1:0-2471 GCA_965650675.1 uncultured Cellvibrio sp. | reverse complement strand
AGTCAACACCATCAACATATTATCGGGACGCAAATGACGAAAACATTCCTGCAATTGTTTTGCATCAAACTTACGAAAAGTCATGGGGCCACGAAGAATATCCTTGACCGGATAGTCCTGCATATTTTGAGCGAAACCAATAACAGTTTCTACAGGTGATTTTTTCTCATCGTAAAGGAATTGATTTTCACCCATGGTTTTCAATTCCTGATAACGCCATTCACTCATGCCATGCGATTGTATTTCTTTCAACACAAAAAAGAGCAATGAAACAATTTGATCTTTGGTTCTCACTCCCGCCGGAGTCAACTGAATACTGACCTGAAACAAAGCATCATCTTTACTGGGATAGGCCAGACCCACACTTAATTTTTCTGCCCAACCCAGATTTTTTAATATGTAAATCAAACTGCCCTTATTTTCATGTCCCAACAGATGTGCAATATAGTCGTAGGGTTTATTGATCAGCAATTCCCTGGATTGCGGCACAGGAAAACTAAACGTCAGCTGGCGAATTTGTTTTTCGGGTTTGATTTCAACACTGACCGGTAGCGATTCCGGCACAAACATGGGAAGATAAGTTGGCTCAATGAAAGTATCACGCAAGGGTATAGCCGAAAATTTTTTCTCTGCCAACTGCTGTAACTGTTGCAATGATTGGTTACTTAATAAAACCAATGTCATTTTTTCAGCCGAGTAATGAGTTTGATAAAAATTCAGCAAATCCTCACGCACCAAATTATCTGGTGCATCCGCCAATGTATGGTTGTTGCCAACAGCAAATTTTGATCCCGGGTGTTGGGGATTCATTAATTCACGATACACATCCCATTCACGACGAAAATCATCGCGCAATTTTGCCGAAAATTCTGCATCAACCGCCTGACGCTCACGCTCCACATAAACTTCATTAAATAATGGCGATACAAAAAATTGTGAAAATCTGTCCAGAGCTTGTTCAAATGCACTATGTTTGATAGTGAAATAAAATTGAGTCGTTTCTGCAGCCGTTGATGCGTTATGCATACCGCCATGCTCTGCAATAAATTGCTGATATTCACCAGGCAATGGATATTTTTCTGTTCCCAGAAACAACATATGTTCAAGAAAATGGGCAAGACCCAATCGATCAGGAGGATTCTGGTTTGCACCTACTGCAACATTAATTGCCGCAGCAGAGGATTCCACAGTGGCGTCCGACACCAGCAACACGCGCAATTTATTGGGCAATAGCAGATAGCGATATTCGCGATTATCCTGATCACTTTTTATCGGTTGCAGATTAATCGCTGGCAAGGGCGAGTCAGCATTACCCATCAAACTCGCCAGATCACTATTGATTTTTTCAACAAAAGAATCTTGCGTTTTCGATACAGAATTTTCTGCCGGTAATGAGGAAGAAACTGAAGACTGTGCACTTGCAAATTGATGTAGCGGAAAAATCAAACTTGTCAGCAAACAAAAATACCACTTGAAACTCATA
Source organism: uncultured Cellvibrio sp. (assembly GCA_965650675.1). Lineage (GTDB taxonomy): Bacteria > Pseudomonadota > Gammaproteobacteria > Pseudomonadales > Cellvibrionaceae > Cellvibrio. The sequence goes on along the minus strand of CBFGPN010000305.1, from coordinate 988 downwards.
AATTCACCACCGACTCAAACTTTTATCAGCCAATGAATGTAGATTCCCTGTTCTTCCTGTTGATTAATTAATTTATTTCCACTGATTTCAGCAAACGCCTTGAAATCACGCACTGATCCCCGATCAGTTGCCAATACTTTCAACATCTGGCCCGATACCAAATGTCGCAATTCCTGTTTGGTCTTGAGCAAAGGCAATGGACAAGACAATCCACGAGCATCCAACTCGATTACCGGATTATCCTGTTCAACCAGATTGAAATCATGCATAAGGTTAAGGCTCAGTATGAATATCCGGATTGAACGGAATTATTCATTGATGGTCTAGATGCCGATCAAGGCAAATATGCTGTTTTCACAGAGGTGCATAACCTAGTCTTTACGCTCCAAAAAGGCTAGAGTTAGCGACAGTTTTTTTGACTTTTTTTGCAAATACCCAGGTTATTTTTCAGGTGTCTATGATTCAAATGCCTTTTGCTCAATTTTCCTTCAGTCGTATCAGTGCAAAAGGCATATGCCTGGCATTCGCAATCTTATTGATCAGCTGTAATGTTCAGGCAGAAGTTGATTTACCCACACTCGGGGATACCAGTTCCACCACCATATCCCCCGAGCAGGAAAAGCGCCTGGGGGAACAATGGCTCAGGGCTTTCCGGGCACAAGTACCTACCTCATCCGATCCATTGGTTATCAATTATCTCGAGACCCTGATCAACCGCCTCTTACCCTACAGCCAACTGGAAACCAAAAAAGTCCAATTGGTGGTAGTCGATAACAAATCGCTTAACGCCTTCGCTGTTCCCGGTGGGGTGATGGGAATAAATACCGGCCTGCTGCAATACGCCAAAAGCGAAAACCAACTGGCAACCGTCATCAGCCATGAACTGGGCCACTTGAGCCAGCGCCACTATGCACGGCAGTTGGAGCAACAGAAAAAAATGATGGTTCCCATGTTGGCAGGCATACTCGCAGGGCTTGCACTGGCAGCT
>CBFGPN010000304.1:0-2548 GCA_965650675.1 uncultured Cellvibrio sp. | reverse complement strand
GGAGAGATTTAAAGATCTTGATCAATAATTCAAAAACACATTACAACCAAACATTTTAAATCCCCCCTAGCCCCCCTTTTTCAAAGGGGGGAATATATCGTTCTATTCTTGCTCTTCCGCTTTCGCAAAACTGTCTTTCAAACTAATGGTGCGATTGAATACCAATTTTTCTTGCGTAGAATATTTGCTATCCAAACAAAAATAACCTTGCCGTTCAAATTGAAACCCTTGCCCAACTTTTGCTGTTATCAGACTGGGTTCTGCTTTGCAGTTTTCGAGAATCTGTAAGTTATTGGGATTGATTGCATCCAAAAAGTTTTTGCCGCCTGCATCAGGAGCCTCATCGTTAAACAGGCGATCATACAAACGAACTTCGCAATTAATATTGTGATTTGCCGACACCCAATGAATAACACCTTTGGGTTTTACACCGTCTTCCGGATCTTTACCCAAAGTACCCTCAATGATTTTTGCCAGAACTTCAGTGATATTCCCGTTCGCATCTTTTACAACAGATTCGGCTTCAATCACATAAGCACCACGTAAACGTACGCGTTTACCCAGCACCAAGCGTTTGTACTTTTTGTTTGCTTCTTCACGAAAATCTTCTTGTTCGATAAACAAACTATTGGAAAAAGTAATTTCACGATCACCCAGATCTTCACGATTGGGATGATTGTGCAATTTCAAAACTTCTGTTTTATTTACAGGATAATTGGTCAGCGTCAACTTCAAAGGTTGCAATACACACATAGCGCGCGGCGCATTTTTATCCAGATCATCACGCACACAAAATTCGAGCATACCCACATCGACAACACTGTCAGAACGTGTAACACCTATACGTTCACAAAAGTTACGCAAGGCAGCTGGTGTAAATCCACGACGACGCATACCTGAAATAGTGGGCATACGCGGATCATTCCATCCATCCACATGATTTTCATCAACCAATTGTTTTAATTTGCGCTTGCTGGTGACGGCATAATTAATATTCAAACGCGCAAATTCATATTGGCGTGGCACTGCTGGCACGGGAAGATTTTCAATAAACCAGTTGTAAAGTGGTTTGTGATCTTCAAATTCCAATGTACAAATTGAATGGGTAATTCCTTCAATTGCATCGCTCTGCCCGTGTGCAAAATCGTATGAAGGATAAATGCACCATTTATCACCGGTTTGGTGATGATGAGCTTTTTTAATGCGATACAAAATTGGATCACGCATATTGATATTAGGTGATGCCATGTCAATTTTTGCGCGCAGGGAACAAGCACCTTCTGTAAATTCACCTGTACGCATTTTTTCAAACAAGGCCAGATTTTCTTCGACACTACGATCGCGATAAGGGCTGTTCTTTCCTGGCTCATTAAAATTGCCACGGTAACTGTGCATTTCATCTGCTGACAAATTACAGACAAACGCTTTACCATTTTTAATTAAATGAATTGCCCAATCAAAAAGCTGGTCGAAATAATCCGAAGTGTATTTAACTTTTCCATCCCAATTAAAACCCAGCCACTTCACATCTTCCATAATAGAATTAACGAATTCTTCATTTTCTTTTTCAGGATTGGTGTCATCAAAACGCAGGTTACAAACACCGCCAAATTCTTCTGCTACTCCAAAATTCAGGCAAATGGATTTGGCATGACCAATATGCAAGTAGCCGTTTGGCTCGGGAGGAAAGCGGGTGACAATCTTCTTATGTAACCCCGATGCGAGATCTTGCGAAATAATATTTTGAATAAAGTGCATGGGTTTGGCAGAAGGTTTATCTGTTGAATCTGTTGCAGACATAAATCACTCAATAGTCAGGACTTAAAAAATTGTTCGCATTGTAACGATGATGAGAGTTTTTGGGAAATCGGAACTTCTTTACAAGGCTGGTTCCCCACTTTGGAAAAGGGAGGGGCTTAAGGCGCAGACCGATAATCACTGCGACGCTTTAACTGAAACCGTCGAACAGCCGCATTATGTTCCTGAAGTGTTTCCGAAAATTCGCTGGTGCCATCGCCTTTGGCAACGAAGTAAAGTGCAGTACCAGTGGCAGGATGCAAAGCAGCCTCTATCGATGCCAGACTGGGTATGGCAATAGGTGTTGGCGGCAACCCTGAAATAACATAGGTGTTATAGGCTGTAGGTGTTTGCAAATCACGACGGCGGATTTTTCCTTTATAGCTATCACCCATTCCATAGATGACGGCTGGATCAGTTTGCAATCGAATGCCCTGCTGTAACCGCCTGACAAACACACCCGCAATTTGATCCCGCTCGCTGGCATGACCTGTTTCTTTTTCAACAATGGACGCCATTATCAAGGCTTCATAAGCTGTTTTGTAAGGCAAATTTTCTGCACGGGTTTTCCATTTTTCATCCAGAATCTGACGCATTTTATTGTGAGCTTGCTGTAGTAGATCAAGATCCGAAGTATTGCGACTAAAGGTATAAGTATCCGGAAAAATCCAGCCTTCCAATTGCTTGTTTTCTATTCCCAATTTTTGGGCGATTTCACTGACTGAAAGATATTGGGAATCATGTTTGATTT
>CBFGPN010000303.1:0-2575 GCA_965650675.1 uncultured Cellvibrio sp. | reverse complement strand
ATTTAATCCGATCAAATTTTGTCATTTCCGTCTTTAACGAGTGATCAACGTCGTAAAATTTGACGAGGGAACTCCTAGGCGCTTTTTTATATAAAGCTTCAGCTTGCTCTTTGGAAATAAATACATCCTTACTGGAGTATTGAAAAAATAATGCAGCGGCTGAGTAGGGAATAAGATCCTGAGGATTGATCAGGTCAAATGTTTTTTTATAATCCTCTCGCGCCTTCCCTTCAGGACTTCCCGTTTTCGAGCCGTAGAGATACCAATCTGTAATATCCGCGATACCCGCCATTAATACTGCTGATCCAAATGACTCATCAATTCCCAACAGCATTGCGCCAAATGTCGCGCCATAATCGTGTCCGACATAAATCAGTTTTTTGGGATCCACATCCGGTATCAACCGCAACACATTAACCGCATGTTGCAGATCCTTTAATTGATACAAGGTGCTTTGATAATCATCCTGCCAACGGCGCTCCATATAATAGCCACCCGGGATTGACCAAAAAGTCGAAATTAATAATGAAGAATATCCTTTGGCTGCCATGATTTTCGCTTCATCCAAAAATTCATCCCTGTTCGAATCAGCCGCTGATGGGTCAAGCCAATGCACATACAAAATAGCGGCCTGATGTTTAATCGATTTGATCGGCCTGACCACATAAGCATTCATTTTTCTGCCATCACAAGATATCAACTGAATATCTTTTATTTGATAATTCTCTTTCGTATGAGATTCAAAACCGGAAACCGTATCCGGCATATCAAAAGCTGTACAACGCACCTGATTTAACAAACCCTGTAAATATTTATCCGGAGATTGATCAGCCCAGCAAAGTGTTATGGGTAAAAAAAATCCTGCGATCAGTATTTTGATGCGCATCTTGTTTGTTTTTTTTATAAATGCCATCGAATGTTCTCCCGGCGGAAAAACTCAAGTATTAACAACTGTTTTTTGAGTCGAAAAAAAAGGGAGCGAATGCTCCCTTATCGAATCATTAACTGGCATTGACCACTTTCGTTTTAGCGACTTGATCATGTAAACAACGTTTTTCTGCACCAAAAATAAATAACACATTGATCAGCGCCAAAAAACCACCTACAACCGGAATCAGTTGCGTACCGTAATAAAAACCATAACGAGATAGCAATATATTCGCTGAAGGAAGATTGCCGTTAAGGTCTACAATTTTAATATTGAGCGCTTTTTTGCCAATCGTTTGACCGGAAGACAATAAAATCTTGCCATTTAAAATGACAAACACAATTAAACCGGCAACACCTATTCCCAAAGTATAGAGAACGCCAGGTTCAACACCTGTAGAGATGCCATCAAAACCACCCGTGAAATACATTAAAGGCAGTGTTACCAAACCCACAAGAAGACCATCAATTATTGATGCAAACAAACGGCTCCAACGCGATCCCAATACCAACTCACCTGATTCCTGTGTAACAAGCGAAGATTGCGGCGTGTTATAAACATTATTGTCCATAGTAATACCTTAAAATGAAGATTAATGACTCATCTGCCGAATTAGCAGACTTCTGATTCTCTCATTAGAATCATTTTCGGAAAAGGGTATTTCTCTAATAAACGCCTAACGATTCTTGGCCTCAATCCATAAACCCATATATTTATGAGTACCCAGGGTTTCTTGCCTTAGCAACTTGCCGGTTAAATTTTTTGCTCTGTGTTGCGCAAGAGATTCGCCAATAGTATTCACTCGCTGGATCGCTTGGACAAACGAGTCTTTGTGTAACGTCAGTGATTCGCAAGTGAATTTACGCTGGGCATCCCGCCAATTATCAGCATGTTTATAAAGGGAGATTGATGCCGCAATAAAATCTTCAGCGGTATCCACAACTGCACCTGGCCATTGAGCAGCCTGCATTATTCCTTCTGCACCAATCGACGTCGTCACACTGGGCGTGTAGCATTTCATAGCTTCGAATAATTTACCTTTAAGCCCTGCACCAAAACGTAAAGGTGCCAACACCACCCGTGCATTTTGGATTGGCAAAATTAAATCATCTGCCCAACCTTTTATCACAAATCCTTCAGCAGGTTTATGCAATTCCATAGCTTTGGGTGGAGGATAGGCGCCATAAATATGCAACTCCGCTTGCGGAAGTTGTTGACGAATACCGGGCCAAATCACATATTTTAACCAAAGCACTGCATCCCAATTGGGTTCGTGACGAAAATTACCAGCAAATAAAAAGTGTTCACGCTGATCAAAACCCGGATTGCGAGAGTGGGGCAAGCCTGACAAAGTATGATACGGACAATAAGCAAGCAAATCAGCAGGCACACCAAATAGTGATTGCAGCAACTCCATTTCAAATGAAGAAATGACCAGACTCAAATCACAACGATAAATCGCCGCTATTTCACGCAGGGTTAAATCGTCCTGAATCATTTGTTGATACAAATCTTGTTGATTAAGTAAAACTGGCTCAACCGATTGTCGATCATTTTCCTTACTGAAGGCTTTTTGTTTTTCTTTTAACAATCGATGGCGTGTATTACGTAAACTGTGTAAATCTTCTGTATCCAGAATTTTAATGG
>CBFGPN010000302.1:0-2588 GCA_965650675.1 uncultured Cellvibrio sp. | reverse complement strand
GTTAATCGCTATTTCCTGTTTGTCGGCATTACGGCGAGCTTTGTATTCAATAGTACCTGCTTCCAGGCCTCGATCACCAATCACAATACGGTGTGGAATACCCATAAGATCCGTATCGGCGAGCATGCCACCCAAGCGGGCTTTTTCGTCGTCCATAAATAAAACATCAAAGCCAATTTGTGACAATTGCGAATAAAGCTCGTTGGCTTTTTTCGCAACAGCTTCAGATTTACCCATATTGATTGGCACAATCGCAATATGGAAGGGGGCAATTGAATCGGACCAAATAATGCCGTTTTCATCGAAATTTTGTTCAATCGCAGACGCAACAACACGGGTAACACCAATACCATAACAACCCATAATCATGGTTTGTTCCTTGCCGCTCTCATCCAATACTTTCGCTTTCATGGCTTCGGAATATTTGGTGCCGAGTTGGAAAATATGGCCGACTTCAATACCGCGTTTAATTTCCAGTGTGCCTTTTCCGCAGGGGCTTGGGTCGCCAGTAACGACATTGCGAATATCAGCAACCATAGGTGCTTTTTCATCACGATCCCAATTTACACCGGTGAGGTGATAACCATCTTTGTTGGCGCCGCAAACAAAATCGGCAAGATGTGCAGCGGAGTGATCGACAATCATCGGAATTTTTAATCCAACGGGGCCGATTGATCCAACACTCACTCCTAATTCTGCTTTGATGCGTGCTTCAGGTGCAAAAGTTAAAGGTGATGCTATGCCAGTAATTTTTTCGGCTTTGATTTCATTTAAATCGTGATCGCCACGTAAAACCAACGCAACCAGAGGTTGGGATTTATCAGCTTGAACACTGCCGAGAACAATTAGCGTTTTAACAGTTTGTTCGGCTCTTACATTTAAAAATGCGCTGACTTCTTCTATGGAGTGTTTTCCAGGGGTCGCGACTTCTTTCATGGTTTGTGAGGGGGCAGGGCGAGCATTTGCGGGTGGCAAGGCTTCAGCTTTTTCAATATTCGCTGCGTAATCGCTGCCATTGCTGAATGCAATATCATCTTCACCGCTTTCTGCCAGAACATGGAACTCATGTGAGAAAGCGCCACCAATCGAACCTGTGTCCGCGAGTACAGGACGGAATTGCAAGCCAAGTCGAGTAAAAATACTGCAATAGGTTGTGTGCATCACATCATAAGTTTCTTGCAGGGATTGATGCGACAAATGAAATGAATAGGCATCTTTCATAATAAATTCGCGCGAGCGCATTACGCCAAAACGCGGGCGGATTTCATCGCGGAATTTGGTTTGGATTTGATAAAAATTGGCAGGCAGTTGTTTGTAACTTTTGATTTCATTGCGGATTAAATCGGTAATCACTTCTTCATGGGTAGGGCCCAAACAAAAAGGACGATCATGGCGATCGGTAATGCGCAACAACTCAGGGCCATATTGTTGCCAGCGCCCGGATTCTTCCCATAATTCTGCTGGTTGAACCAATGGCATCAATACTTCTTGTGCGCCCGATTTATCCATCTCTTCACGGATTATGCGTTCAACCTTGCGCAATACTCGCAATCCCAGCGGTAACCAGTTGTAGAGGCCGGAAGCGGTTTTGCGGATCATGCCCGCACGTAACATGAGTTGATGGCTGATAACTTCGGCGTCAGCGGGAGTTTCTTTCAAGGTAGCAATTAAAAAACGACTGGAACGCATAAACTGATCACTTATTAAAAGGTTTGCTCGGAATGGTTTGCACTGCACGGAAAGGTGGACATTCTACGGCGGTTATCATTTTTGGTATAGCGGGTAAATATGTTTGAACCTGATTCGCAGGAATGACGATTAATTTTGATTCGTGCAAAACTCTCATAAATAAGAAGTCCTTTTAAAGAAAAAACCCCGCATTCGCGGGGTTTCAAACCGGGATAATGGCGAATTAAACAGCCATTTCTTTCAGTTTTTTCAGCGCACGTACTTTTACAGATGTGCTTGCTGGTTTGGCTTTGAACATTACTTCTTCGCCAGTGAAAGGGTTGATACCTTTACGAGCTTTGGTTGCTGGTTTTTTCACTGTGGTGATTTTCAGCAGACCTGGTAGTACAAATTCACCAGCGCCTTTTTTCTTGATGTGACCTTCGATAATGTTGGTTAACTCATCCAATACTGCTTGAACTTGCTTTTTAGGTACTTCAGTGGCCTCAGAAATTTGAGCCAACATTTGAGACTTGTTTTGGCGTTCAGCGATTGGTTTTACTGGAGCAGCAGGAGCTTTTGGCGCCGCCGCTTTTTTGGCAGCAGGTTGAGCAGCTTTTTTTGCAGGAGCTTTTTTTGCAGTTGCTTTAACAGCAGGTTTTTTAGCAGCCATAATAATTTCCCATAAATTAATTATTCAGTGAGTAACATTCAACCAGCTACACGTGCTGGACGCTAGCTGAAAACCCTATTTTTCCCGAGTGAAAACGAGATCAACAGAGATTTACGCTATATATAAAGCATAAAATATAGGTCGGCAACTAAAAATCGTGTTTTTTTCGAGAAATAATGGGTTTTTTGATGAATAGCGATTAAATATGCAGCAAATCAAGCTCTTTTTCGATATCGGCTCTTTCCCA
>CBFGPN010000301.1:0-2609 GCA_965650675.1 uncultured Cellvibrio sp. | reverse complement strand
AATAAACTTGGATGCAATTGCTTCCAACTGGAATTTTATCTGTGCCCATGCTCCAAAATCTGAGGTGGGTGCTGTAATAAAAGCTAATGCTTATAGTGTGGGTTCTTCATCTGTGGCAAGAATACTTTATGAGCATGGGTGCCGTTCTTTTTTTGTGGCTACTTTGGATGAGGCCATTGAAGTCAAGAAAGTGATTTTTGGTGATGCACAAATTTATATTTTGGGTGGTGTAAGACAGGGAGACGAAGTTATTTTTGTCGAAGAGAATTTTATTCCTGTTATTTACTCGTTAGAGATGCTGAATCGATGGATTCTTTGCGGAGTTAGTCTGAGTGTGGCTTTACGGACTGCGATTAAAGTGGATACAGGGATGTCGCGTTTTGGAATTCAAGTTGAAGAGTTTTTGCGTGAATTACCGCGGATTGCTCAGGAAAAAAATATCAAGTTTCAATTATTAATCAGTCATCTTGCCTGTGCTGATGAGCCTTCGCATGAACTTAACTTAAAGCAATTAAATACATTCAGTAATCTTGCTGCGAAGGTAAAAGAAATTATTCCGTCGGTAAAATTAAGTCTTGCCAATTCATCAGGCATATTTTTGGGGAAAGAATGGCAGTTTGATTTGGTGAGACCCGGTGCTGCGCTCTATGGAATTAATCCACAGCCGACATTAAAAAATCCGTTACGGCAGACAATTAATTTAAAATTACCTGTGTTACAACTTAAGAGAATGGAGAGTGACTCTTCAGTGGGTTACTCGGCGACAAATAAAGTTAATAAATCATCTTTATTAGCTATAGTTGCAGGTGGATATGCGGATGGAATTCATAGAACATTAGGTAGTCAGCCAAAGGGTATTTGTTGTGGTTTTTTGGTGGGTGCTATAGGTCGTGTATCTATGGATGCTACTATTTTTGATGTGACCAATGTGCTGGCCACGGAGAGGGAAATATTTGAAAATGGAATAGATGTAATTAATGATGAAATTACCATTGATAAACTTTCCTCGCAAAATGGCTCGTTGGGATATGAAGTTTTGACCAGTATGGGATTGAGATATCAACGTCACTATGTGAGGGATTAATTTTGTCAGCATCAGATTCTGTGGAGTGGCAACGTATTACGGATTTAATAAAACTTCTTGCCGAAGAGCGATTTCGTTCAGGAGAGGAATTGGGTGAGAGACTGGAAATCAGTCGTGCCGCAGTATGGAAATATATAAAAAAAATAGAACAGTTGGGAGTTGGCGTAGAATCTGTAAAAGGAAAAGGCTATAGGCTTAAAAATAAGGTGAATCTATTGGATCATCGTAAAATCCAATCACTTTTCGTTCCTGAAGCTGCGATTGAAATAAAAGCTCTTGATGTGTTTGCCTCTATAAGTTCTACCAATAATTATTTGATGCAAAAAGAAAATATAAAAGGACATGTCTGTCTTGCTGAAATGCAAACTGCAGGCCGTGGGCGCCGGGGAAGGGCGTGGGTTAGTCCGTTTGCTCAAAATATTTATCTTTCAATGGGCTGGTGTTTTGAATCTGGTGTTTCTGCTGTTAAAGGGTTGAGCCTTGCAGTGGGGGTTTCGGTTATTAATGCCTTGGCTGAGCACCTTGAATCTGAATTCAAATTAAAGTGGCCAAACGATATAGTCATTCACGCAAAAAATCAGCAGGGATACCAAAAGCTGGCGGGTGTTTTAATTGAGTTGCGTGGTGATTTGTCAGGGTTTTGCGAGCTAATAATAGGTGTTGGCATTAATTATTCTATGCATTCAGGGGCGGATGTGATTGATCAGCCTTGGATTGATTTGCAAAGTTTAAGTGAAGGCAAATTGCCTGACAGAAGTTTGTTGGTGGCTTCTATACTGAACCATTTGAGTGAGTTGTTGGTTAATTACGAGCAGAGAACTTTTGCATTTTATAGGAAACAATGGGAATCACTTTGTATACATCAAAACCAACTTGTATGTTTGTCGCAGGCGGATAAATTAATTGAGGCAAAATATTTTGGTCTTACAGACGATGGTGCATTGATTTTAATTAAGGAAACTGGCGAGAAGTTGATATTTGATGGTGGTGAAATCTCAATAAGGAGGTCTCAATGATTTTGGAAATGGATTTCGGAAATACGCGGATTAAGTGGCGAATTAGGAATGACGCTGAAGTTGTTTTGCGAGGTGCTGTCGATTATGTGGACGGGCTATCTAAAATTAAATCTTCAATAGAAAGTATTGATGGAATTTCAGCTATATGGATTGCCAGCGTTTTAAATTCTGGTTTGAATCATGAAATAAAATGCTGGTTAGAAAATAATTTTAAATTGACCCCGCAATATTGTTCAAGTGGTTCAAATGCGGCGGGGGTTGTTAATGGATATAAGAATCCATCTGCTCTGGGGGTCGATCGTTGGTTGGCAGTTGTCGCGGCGTATAATTTGTGCCGATCCTCTTGTGTTGTAATTTCTGCCGGGACAGCAATGACTGTGGATCTTGTAGATCAAAATGCAAATCATTTGGGGGGTTACATAGTGCCAGGTTGGAATGCGGCACTAAGCTCGTTGAATCAGAATACAAAATTGATCAAGCTTGATGAAATAAAAAATATGCAGTTGTCG
>CBFGPN010000300.1:0-2648 GCA_965650675.1 uncultured Cellvibrio sp. | reverse complement strand
CGCACCTTTTACTGAACCCACAATTTGATGCGATTCAATTTTTGCGCGTGCAACAACTGATTCCAGCAATGCTTCGGCGAGCAATAGACGTTCATCACCAATTTGTACCAGTATATAATCCACATCTGCATTGGCCGACACAGCTTGGTTAGCTGGCAATGTCCAGGGTGTGGTAGTCCAAATTACCAGGGAAATTTTTCCGCTGCCTTTCAGATCAACAATTTTTTTCGCAATTGCATCCTGACCAACAAAGGCAAATTTCACGTCAATCGAGAATGACGTTTTATCCTGATATTCCACTTCTGCTTCAGCGAGCGCAGAACCACCGACAACACTCCAATAAACCGGTTTGAAGCCGCGATGCAAATGGCCATTTTCGGCAATTTTGCCGAGTGAACGAATAATATCGGCTTCGAATTTGTAATCCATGGTGAGATAAGGATTATCCCAATCACCCAAGACACCCAAACGAATAAAATCGGCCTTTTGCCCTTCAACTTGTTTGGCAGCATATTCACGACATTTTTGGCGGAAAGTTTTTACATCCACTTTATCGCCCGCTTTGCCGATTTTTTTCTCGACATTATGTTCGATAGGCAAACCGTGACAGTCCCAACCTGGCACATAGGGCGCATCGAAACCACTCATGGTTTTACTTTTGACGATTATGTCTTTCAAAATTTTATTAACGGCATGACCGATATGAATATCGCCGTTTGCATAGGGTGGGCCGTCATGCAAAATAAATTGCTCACGACCTTTGCGAGCTGTGCGAATTTGTTCATAGATCTTATTCGCTTGCCAGGCCTTCAGCATTTCCGGTTCGCGCTGCGCGAGGTTCGCTTTCATCGCGAAATCAGTAACGGGGAGATTCAGTGTTGATTTGTAATCGGTCATAGTTTTTTTGGTCAAAGATTAAAAAATATTTTCAAGCGGCCCTCACCCTAACCCTCTCCCGGAGGGAGAGGGGACAGACTCCCCGCTTAACCCACTACAGAGTGATCAAATCCCCTCTCCCTCCGGGAGAGGGCTAGGGTGAGGGCAAGTTACATGTAAAAAACTCTTTCGCCTCATCAATATCCTTTTGCAATTGCGTTTGCAATTCATCCAATGATGCAAATTTTTTCTCGCTGCGTAGTTTTTTATGGAAGATCACATTAATCATCTTTCCATAAATCTTTTCGGAAAAATCAAACAAGTGAACTTCCAATAATAATTTTTTGTCGCCATTCACTGTAGGGCGCACACCTATATTGGCAACGCCTTTAATCACTTTTCCTTCAACCTGCGCAGTCACTGCGAACACCCCCTGCAAAGGCGAGCGATAGCGGCGCAAATGTACATTTGCTGTTGGTACGCCCAGTTGACGTCCCAACTGTTGCCCATAAACGATTCGTCCGCTGATACTGTATGGCTTGCCTAATAAAATTTCGGCAGCTGCGAAATCACCTGCTTCCAAACATTGGCGAACACGTGTGCTACTAACTCTTTCACCCTGCATTTCCAAAGTCACTGTATCAGTGACAGAAAATCCTTTTTGATTGCCAACTTGTTTCAATAATGCGAAATCACCGCGACGATCACAACCAAAACGAAAATCATCGCCAATTACCAAATGTTTAACATCGACTCCCTGAATTAACACTTGTTCAATAAAATCATTTGCCGATAGACCTCGCAGATATTCATTGAATGACAAACATAAAACGCGATCCACACCAACAGATAACAATGCCTGAATTTTTTCGCGCAAACGCATTAAACGTGCAGGTGCTTTATCACCCTGAAAAAATTCTTGTGGCTGGGGTTCGAAAATAATGACCAGCGAAGGCAGCCGGGTTTGTGTCGCCAATCGCACCAACTGCTGCAATATGGCTTGATGCCCAAGATGCACACCATCAAACGAACCCAAAGTCGCTACACAGCCTTTGTGCCATGACCGCAAATTATGTGCGCCGCGAATAAACGACCGAACTTTGGATTCCACGCTAAACCTGACCTCAAACCCGTCTTTTTACAAGGCCGGCCAGTATATAGGAGCTGACTGCATAGCTCACCTGTTAATGATGATGCCTGAAATCCTTCAATCGAATCCCCATCACCCACAGACAGACAAGATAACTGCACAATCCAGCGATACAAACCACCGCCAAACGCAGGACACGATCAAAAGTACCCCACTCGAGCCATTGATCCCAATAATGAATCAACCCTGATAGGACAAGCACCATTAACAGATTGGATAATCCATATTTCAACCACAGCCCGGGCCAAACTGTTGAGGGTGTGTAGATGGATTGTTTACGCAACCCGCGATACAACAGGAAAGCATTTATATAGGCAGCCAGAGCAGTTGTCAGCGCAAGCCCGACATGCCCCAACTCCCATAAAAATACCAGGGGAATAACAAAAAAAGGCTTCATTAATATATTGGCACCAATTGAAATTACGCCAATTCGCACCGGTGTTTTCATATCCTGCCGCGCAAAATAACCGGGAACCAGCACTTTGATTAACATAAACGCAAATAATCCCAGAGCGTAAGCGCGCAAACTATGAGTTGACATAAGTATGTCGGACGCTTCCATTTCACCGCCCTGATGATAAAAAAGTGTGGCTAAAATTGGCTCGGACAAAATAATTAAAGC
>CBFGPN010000299.1:0-2684 GCA_965650675.1 uncultured Cellvibrio sp. | reverse complement strand
TAAATAAGCTGGCGATGATCAAATAAAGCCAGGGTTTTTTCAGATCGAGAAAAGAGGTTTCAACGGGTTTTGCTGCCGTATTAAACATGGGTTTGCCAAAAGGCATGTTGACGTCAGAGTTCCTCCTTAAATTTTTCATATTAAAGGAGGACGGTTTTTGCTTGTCTACTGACAACAGTTTTTCGAGAATTAATAACCCGAAGAAAAGGAATCCCATTGAATAGGTCAGGGAAAGTATTTGCTGAAGTCTGGAACCACTTAAAGCGTTCAAGCCTAATGCTTCGGATATTTTTATGACAACTGCACTGGTGTAGTAATAAAAGGGAGGATGAAAAAATGCACCCCCGGTTGCACTTTCCAATGGTGGTGGCAGCCAATGCTTGGACAGGTACTGTGCAAATTCAACATGCTCGGTTTCATCATGTGCACGGGTGTCTGATGGTGTGATGTCAAAATAAAACAGTCGAATGGCTAAGCCTAATACCAACAATAACTTTAACGGAGTTTGTAATCGGGTTGCAAAAATTAAGGCTGTAACCAACAGGAGAAATGTTGCTTGAATAATATGAGTAGCATTTTTTTCACTGAGTGACTCAAACCCCATTCCCATCATGCCGCCTGTATCAAAGAAAATAATTTCCAGGCTGTTGGTATTGGCGGTTAAATATTGTTTAAGGTCAATGTCAAAACCGTTATTGTAATCACGGAGTTTTTCTTTGGGGATTGCACTCAGGTCAACGTCTTTTCCATTAACTTTTATCGAGATCAATTCATCGTCAGGCACAATTTTGAAGAGGGCACCTGAGTCGAGATTTTTGGAAATAACACCATTAATTTTATAGGAGTTGGAATTGTTCGATCCCATTTTGAATGGGAATGGAATAGCTGTTTTATGATTGCCTGGATAAGTTAACTCAAAATTTTTGTAAATTACCCGGGTTTGCGAGTAATGATAAATAGATGTCAGGAAGAGAATTACCGCCAGGCAGGTAAATATGAGTTTGATATTGATATTGCGTAGGATCATTCACTGCGTTCCTGAATATTCTTTAATTTAGCTTTCATCAGACCAATTTCTTGCGTCAGATTTTTATTACTTTCAGAGAGTTTTGAGATGACAATTGAAAATTGAATCAAAATAAAAAAGTGAGCCAGAACAAACACCAATAACAGCGCAGAAGGCGCATAGAATATTCCAAGAAGATCGGCAAATAGTTCCAGCAGTGGTCGGAATATGGATAACACCAGAAAAATAATTGAAAAGGAAATCCATAATAATGAATATTCTTCTTTCAATTTTTTCATTTTGATTAATTTTAAAATGAAAAATAACACCGTCAAGCTACCCGCAATTGCCAGTATTGACAGTCGGTTATCTGTAAAAAATGTTAAGAGGTTATTCATAAGTTTCTCTGTCTATTTTTTTTCTGATAGCAGCCATTAACATCGCCAGGCTTACTTTAATCATGTAGTAAATAGGTTTGAATCCGGAGATGGATGACTGCCCGCCTTGCCGTTCCTGCATCAATACGGAAGCTTCCTTGATGATAAAATTATTTTTACCCAACAACACTATGGTTTCAGGTTCGGGATAGTCGGTAGGATAATATCGAGCTAGAAAAGTAATGGTTTTTTTGTTGTAGGCTCTAAAACCTGAAGTGCTATCAGATATGGATTGATTGATCAGAAATTTGTTCAGGTGTTTGAAGAAACGAATACCAAATCGCCGGGAGATTGACGATTTGAACCCTTCCTCTGTGTCATCCAGAAAACGGGAACCTATGCAAGCATCACATTCGCCTTGCATAACAGGTGAAAGTATTTTTTCCAGTTCTTCCGGCAAGTGTTGGCCGTCACCATCAAATTGAACAGCGTAATCATAGTTGTTTTCGACAGCAAATTTGAATCCGGTTTGCACAGCACCACCAATACCCAGATTGGCAGGTAGCTGTATAACGTAAGCTTGTCCGGTAGACTCTGCTTCTTTTTGGGTACTATCGGTAGATGCATCATTGATAACAACACAATCAACGTCGGGGCGTTTCTCTTTAAGGGAGAGAATCACATTACGTATATTTTCTTTTTCGTTGTAAGCGGGAATTATAATAATTATTTTTGGCATTTTATAAATTGATTCCGAATTTTGAGCCGAATAAACAAAACATCACTTGAGCGATTCAACATTAAACCGGGATTGAGCTGTGGTATGTGAGAAACCTGCAATTTTACATCATTGCTTTATTAACATCTGCATCAAATTCGGTCTTTTGCGCCAATTCCAGCAAGACTTATTCCCTGCAATTCCTGCATCATCCAATTAATGTTGTTGGAATGATGACCTGAAAAAGTGGGTTAGGTACGGGGTTTCACTATTCTCAATATGCGGCCGGAAGACTAAAGGATGTTGCCAATTGACACAAGAGGGCGCAAGCAAAGAGCAACAATCAGGCTTGTCAATTTTGATCCGCCTCGCAAAATTGAATTGGGGTGATTCTGTTTGCTGATGAGTGTGAAAAAAAGTTACACCGGAAGTGTCTGTTTCATTCATTAAAGGTCTAGGGGCAAAGATCAATTTTGCAACCTGATTCATAAATACATGGGATGTTTCGCTGTGCTAATGTACAAGCTGTACAGTGGGTTGTATCATCCCGCGCGCCCGGCATGGCGTTACAGGGTTGGGGTCA
>CBFGPN010000298.1:0-2749 GCA_965650675.1 uncultured Cellvibrio sp. | reverse complement strand
TTGCCGCCGCACATTATGTACATCAGGTGGCAGAGGATTACGGCATTCCGGTTATTTTGCACACGGATCACGCTGCAAAAAAATTATTGCCATGGATCGATGGTTTGTTGGCAGCCAGTGAAGAATATATGGCGATATCGGGTAAGCCTTTATTCAGTTCACACATGATTGATCTTTCCGAAGAATCACTGCAAGAAAATATCGAAATTTCCGAGCATTATTTGCGACGCATGCAAAAGATGGGCATTACGCTGGAGATTGAATTGGGTTGTACTGGCGGTGAAGAAGATGGCGTTGATAACAGTTCATTGGATAATTCTGCGCTTTATACGCAACCGGAAGATGTTGCCTACGCTTATGAAAAATTAAGTGCAATCAGCCACAATTTCACTATTGCGGCATCCTTTGGTAATGTGCACGGCGTTTATAAACCCGGTAATGTAAAACTGACTCCCAAAATTTTGGATAACTCACAGCAATTTGTGAGCAAAAAATTTGGTTTGCCTGCCAAATCATTGGATTTTGTTTTTCACGGCGGATCAGGATCGGCACCGGGCGAAATTGCAGAAGCAATCGCTTACGGTGTGGTGAAAATGAATATCGATACCGATACCCAATGGGCTTTCTGGGAAGGTACTTTGAATTTTTACAAAAACAAAACCGGTTATTTACAGGGGCAGATTGGTAACCCTGATGGTGAAGACAAACCCAACAAAAAATATTATGACCCCCGTGTCTGGTTGCGCCACAGTGAAGAATCCATGGTGAAGCGCCTGGAGCAAACTTTTGCTGATTTAAATTGTATTAATCGTTACAGGTAATCGCATGAAAACTCTGAATGACTATTTGTATTCTGCAAACATTGATTCATCGCTGATCGAACTGGTGCAGTGTCTGGCCGCAATTGGCGATCAAATCAGCCATTTGGTGCGGCAGGGCGCGCTCGCCAATATTTTGGGTTATGCCGAATCACAAAATGTTCAGGGCGAGGATCAAAAAAAATTGGATATTATTTCCAACCAACTGATGAAGGATTCACTCACAAGTCTTTCATCAGTTGCCGCTATTGCATCGGAAGAAGAAGACAATATTGTTCCGGCGAATAGTGATGGAAAATTTCTGGTGGCTTTTGATCCTCTGGATGGTTCATCCAACATCGACATTAATGGTCAGATAGGCACTATTTTTACGATTTATCCAAGGCTCGCAAGTTTGGCTGTTGATAACGAAGCGCAGTTTTTGCAACCGGGCAAACAACAACTTGCTGCAGGCTACATACTTTATGGGCCGTCCACACAAATGGTGATTTCGTTTGGAAAAACGACGCAATGTTTTACGCTGGACGAACCCAAATCCACATTTGTGTTAACCAATGAACAAATGCAAATCGCCAAAGACACGCAAGAATTTTCCATCAATATGAGTAACCAGCGTTTTTGGTCCGACAAAATGCGTAGCTACATTGGTGAATTAATTCTGGGTGCCAGTGGATCGCGCGGCAAAAATTTCAATATGCGTTGGAATGGCGCCATGGTGGGTGACGTGCACAGAGTCATGATGCGCGGCGGAATTTTTTTATACCCGTCTGATAATCGTAATCCCAAACAACCTGCAAAATTGCGTTTACTTTATGAAGCTAATCCTATCGCTATGTTGGTTGAAAATGCCGGTGGCAAAGCCTGGAATGAATCACAACCTATTTTGTCAATTCAACCTACAGCATTACACGAACGCGTGGCGGTGATTTTAGGTTCGGCCAATGAAGTGGATGTTTGTGTAAAGGGTTAATGTTGATAGGTGTTAATTATTGGGGTTGCCGAATAATCGGCAATTCAATGCGTGCACAACAACCTTTAACATCTTCGCGATTGAGAATTTGTAATCGCCCATGATGCAGTTCGACAATTTGTTGACTCAATGCCAGGCCAATACCTGATCCCTGTGCTTTGGTGGTGTAGAAGGGAACGAATAAGTTCGGGTTGCGACGAATGCCGCAACCTGTGTCCAGAATATCGATGCGCAGCAAATTGCCTTCAATCTTATTGATCTGAATCCTGATGGCGGCTGTAGAATCGCCCGCTTCCGGATGCTGCATGGCTTCAATCGCATTTTTCAATAAATTGATTAATACCTGTTTGATTTGTGTGGTATCAAGTGCACACATCAGATGGTTTTCTCCTTCAATTAAAATCTTGTGTGACTTAAAGAGCGGCAAAATAGGGCTGATCAATGCGGATATCGCAATATTTTCCCGATTGGGATTTTGAATCTGTGTCAGGTTTCGGTACTGTGCAATAAATGCAGTGAGTGACTGCGCCCTGTCTGCGATTATCTGTGCGCTCTTGATAATATCCTCGCGTGTTTCATGATCAAGATTGGTGTGTTGGACTATATCGATTAATGAATTACCCAGTGATGCAATGGGTGCAAGGGAATTATTGATTTCATGACTGATCACTCGCACCAAACTTTCCCAGGATTTTAATTCTTCCTGCCGCAATAAATGATTCATGTCAGTAATCAGAATCAAGGTTTGGTCGCTGCCAAATTCACGAAATTTATCCAGCTGGACATAGAGTTTTTTGACTTGTTCACCTGTGTCCAGATTAATCAATTGTTTTGCCGGTGCTTTATCGGGCAGAGTTAAATTTAATTGCTGCAGATTGCTGATTGTTTTGGGTTGTTTGA
This sequence comes from uncultured Cellvibrio sp., assembly GCA_965650675.1. Taxonomy (GTDB): domain Bacteria; phylum Pseudomonadota; class Gammaproteobacteria; order Pseudomonadales; family Cellvibrionaceae; genus Cellvibrio. The sequence continues at coordinate 61 of CBFGPN010000298.1, read as the reverse complement.
TATTCAACATAATAATTGCAGCATTATTCATAACTGCAATATTGCCGCTTTCATCAGCAGT
>CBFGPN010000297.1:0-2800 GCA_965650675.1 uncultured Cellvibrio sp. | reverse complement strand
CCATGCCTTGGGTTTATCGACTACCCCTGAAAAATGTGATGAACAACTTTCAAAATCCCTGGTGAGATTGGAAGAGCTGGAAGGACAATTCAGCGAATTTGATCAATTCCTTGCTGACATCATGAGCAAGCGCGAGGAAATTTACGAAAGTTTTCAAGAGCACAAACAACGTTTGTTGGATGAGCGTCAGAAAAAGGCTCAATCAATTACTGATGCGGCTGCGCGAATTTTATCAAGTATTGAAAAGCGTTCGCTCAGTATCAGTTCACAGGAAGAATTGAATACCTATTTTGCATCGGATGCCTTGGTATTAAAAATCAGTGAATTGGTTGAGCAATTAAAAGTATTGGATAACGCCGTTAAAGCGGATGATCTGGATGCTCGCTTCAAAGCGATTAGAGGGCAAGCGCTACGTGCATTGCGTGATAAGAGCGATATTTTTGAAGAGGGTGGTAATGTCATTAAGCTGGGTAAACACAAGTTCAGTGTAAACACCCAGGAATTGGATTTAACCATTATTCCGCGTGAAGGTGAATTGAACTTTCATCTTACAGGAACCGATTATTACGCTGTGGTGAATAATGCCGAGCTGCTGGCATTGAAAGATTTTTGGTCGATGAGTGTAGAATCTGAAACCAATAAAGTTTATCGGGCAGAATATTTGGTTGCGTTAATTATCGATGCGGCTGAAAAAAATATTCAGGGGTTGTCGCAGGAAGTGTTGCATCAGGCTTTGTTGGATGATGAAAAATTGATGGAATTGGTGCGTGATTTCAGTGCGCCTCGTTACAAGGAAGCTTATCAAAAAGGCATTCACGATCAGGATGCGATCTTGATTTTAAAGTCATTAATTCCTGCTATGGATGCAGCGGATTTATTGCGGTTTGATCCTCTATCGCGTGGATTGGCCCAGATTTTTTGGGCAAATCTAAAAGAGTTTGCCATTAAATCAAAATCACAAGGCTCTTCACTTTCATTTGAGACCTGGAAAGATCGCGCAGTTTCTGCCAGGCATATGCAGAGATTATTTTCGAGCATGGAGGCAAGGGATATTTTAATTGCAGAAGTTGAAGAAACATTTAATGAGTTTATTCAACGCCATCCTATTGCGGTATCAGCGTTGGATATTCGTCGCGCATCAGAATACCTGGTCGAAGAATTGGCACGTGATAAGGTTGAATTTATTACCAGCAAATATGCAGTGCATTTGGTGGAAGCTTTAAAAACTTCTTTGGATGATGCCACCTGGCGTCACTATCAAGACGTTGCCAATAAAATGCAGGGTTGGCCAGCGGAACGCTGGAATTTAACTTATGCCTGGCTACAAGCTTTGGTAAAAGATAAAAATTTGCCGCAGTTACAACATTATATTCCGGAAGCGGTAGCTTTATTAAAAACAGATCAGCGATTGGATCGTCGCTTTACCGAAGTTGAACTGGAATTGGAAATTAATGGGCTAATGGGTGAGCATCCTTTAATTCAAAACCGTAGTTTACAATTCTCGGTCGATTCGTTTGTGCAGCGTTTGGCGCAACACCGCTATCAAGTAGTGCCGCAATATCAACGTTATTTGCAATTACGACAACACATCATAGATCAGGAGCGACAAAGTTTACGACTCACTGAATTTAAAGCAAAACCTTTAAGTTCTTTTGTGCGTAACCGTTTAATTAATGAATCTTATTTACCTATAATTGGTGACAATTTAGCGAAACAAATGGGATCGCTGGGTGCAAATAAACGTACTGATTTGATGGGTATGTTGATGATGATCTCACCGCCGGGTTACGGTAAAACCACATTGATGGAATATGTTGCGAATCGTCTCGGTTTGATTTTTATGAAGATCAATTGTCCATCACTGGGGCATGATGTGTTATCGCTTGATCCGGAAAAAGCACCCAATGCGACGGCTAAACAGGAATTGTTGAAACTCAATCTTGCATTGGAAATGGGTAACAATGTGATGTTGTATCTGGATGATATTCAACACACCAATTCTGAATTCCTACAAAAATTTATTTCACTTTGTGATGGCACACGTCGTATCGAAGGTGTGTGGCAAGGCAAAACCAAAACCTATGATATGCGCGGTAGAAAATTCTGTGTGTGCATGGCGGGTAACCCTTACACAGAATCGGGTGAGGCTTTTAAAGTACCGGATATGTTAGCTAACCGTGCGGATATTTATAACCTTGGCGATATTCTGGGTGGCATGGAAGAACAGTTTGCCATGAGTTATATCGAAAATGCTTTGACCTCCAATTCAGTGTTGGCACCTTTAGCGCTGCGCGATATGCAGGATGTGTATAAATTTATTGCTATGGCAAAAGGTGAAGAAGTTGCGACAACCGATTTAAGTCATTCTTATTCCGGTGCTGAAGTGAATGAAATAGTCGGTGTGTTGAAAAAATTATTTATCATTCAAAATGTCATTTTAAAAATCAATCAACAATATATTGCGTCAGCGGCGCAGGATGACAAATATCGTGTTGAGCCATCATTCAAATTGCAAGGCAGTTATCGCAATATGAATAAAATGACAGAAAAAGTATCGGCAGTAATGAATGACGCAGAATTGATGCAAATGATTGCAGATCACTATTTGGGTGAAGCGCAAATGCTGACAACCGGTGCTGAAAGCAATTTGCTGAAGTTGTCTGAATTACGCGGCAATATGACAGAGGAACAAAAAGCGCGTTGGCAGCAAATCAAAAAAGATTTCTTGCGCAATAAAGCTATGGGTGGAGACTCTGCAGATACAGGTGCAAAAGTGGTGGTGCAATTGGCTGATGTGGCT
>CBFGPN010000296.1:0-2815 GCA_965650675.1 uncultured Cellvibrio sp. | reverse complement strand
CAGAATATTTTTTTCCAGCTTCAATATTTCGAATACAACCACCCGGTATTCGTTGGGACTCACAATAAACTTCAATCGATGTAACAGCTGAACGTTTAATACTCACATCAAATTCTGCACCACGGAATTGGCGCTTGGCTTTGGCAAATTGCCAATCAGAAGGCAATTGGGGATTTACATTCAAACCATCAACACACCCCTGCAAACCCAATAATCCTTCAACCAGACATCTATAAAACCAGGACACAGTTCCCGTATTAAACAACTGACTTGAACGTCCAGCTGTACGTGGATATTGGTGATACGCACCACGATAATAATTGGGAATAAAAACAGGAAGCTGCCCACGTTGTAAATAATCGCCCTGATTTGGCCCGGGAATCATTTGTCGCAACAATTTATAAGCACGATCTTTTTCAGTAATTGTATAAAGACTGTAAATATAAAAAACTGCAGCATGATTATAAACAGAACCATTTTCTGCAGATCCTGGATGTTTTTGTGTTACGCGACCCACGTCATCACGCATTGCCGTATACGCCGGAGCCAGCATCACAACACCATAAGGAGTTTCCAATTGCGTTTCGATTGCGGCCAACATCTTTTTACGCTGATCATCCTTGGCTGCACCTGCCAAAATTGCCCAGCTTTGCGGATTCAAAAAAATGCGACCCTCTTTATCTTTGCTGATACCAAACACGACATCATCATCAGTAATTCCGCGACCAAACCATTCACCGTCCCACAAATAACGGTTTACTGATTGATTAATTTCCTCTGCGCCTTTTGTCATTTCAGCGGCAAGATTTTCTTGCTGCTGGTGACGACAAACATCAGACCACAAATTTAATGCATAAGCCGTTGCCACCGATAACCAACCGGAAACGCCTTTACCTTTGTAACCCACCATATTCATCGGGTCACACCAATCACCCTGCGCAATAAAACTCAAACCACGATAATCGCGCGCGCTTAACAACCAACGCATGGCAGCAGTAATACGGTCAAATACGGATAGAGTTTTACCATCGTGGCCCGCAATCATTTCTTGCAATATCGCGTAATCATTGGTTTCGTCGAGATAAGCTTTCAAACAAACCGGCAACCAAACACAATGGTCTGTATGCGGAATTTGATTGATGTATTTCAGTTCGGCGCCTTCCACCAACAAAATACCATCCGGCATTGCGCCTGTTGTTTCCTGCTGACTTAATGCATGTAAAAACGCAGCACGAGTAACCTGGGGCTTGATGTAAGTCATACCCATATTATCTTGCAAATAATTTCGCGTCTGCGGATCAGTCGTTAACCGATTGACATCGCCGTGGTAAAACACCTGACGTGGCAACCAATGATTCACAAAATTATTAAGTTCAGCATCCGGCGTTTCAATTTGCACACAACCGCTACCGGAATTGACATAAGTGGAATACTCTTTTTGGGCTTTGGCAAAACCGCTTTCACTTAAATAGGTATTTTTTAATTGCAGGATTTCTTTATCGTCAAATGCAGCGCCAAAAATAAATCGATATATATGCTGTTGATTCGCTGATAGTTGCAATCGATATTGCAAAATCGCCGCAGGAGTTTCATAACGTGCATCGCCACAAGCCAATAATTCCTGTTGCAAACCATCGGGATTATGTAGCCCGCCCTCACCTTCAAAACTCTCCTGTTTTGCTTCCCATGCAACTGGCTTCTCGCTATGCATAAAAAAGGTTTTGTCTTTAAAATTTTTATTTTTAAAATAGTCCGCTACTTTTTGATAAGGAGTAACACAGTTGGCGACTATACCGCCCAAATCATCGCGATATTCCGCTGATTGATTCATCCATGACATGTAACCTACTGGAAAATAAGGATAGAAACTTATTTTTCGATTGCGCTGTGATAGATTGGTAATTTTGATTTCCCACAACTCCACCACATCCTCAACCGGTAGCGACAAACACAATTCAATTTGAATTCCCAGTGACTTCAGAGTCCAACGTAAATCACTTTTGCCCACAGAAAAATTAAAAATTTCATATTCTGCACGTACCGGTTCATAAGGTGCAGAAAATATTTCACCGGTTTCTTCATCTTTCAGATAAAAAAAACGTCCCGGATGATGCGCATAATAAGGCTGTTCCGGTTGCATAAAAGTTTTTGCTTCCAGATTTGGAGCATAGGAATACTTTGCTGGTTCAGGTTGCATAAATTGTGCGACCGCATAACCACGGCAAGTAGATTGAATCATCATCCGTTGATTCCACAAAAAGCCCGCTGCACGCGGCATATGTGTAGGAGAATGTAATTCATAACGATCGTTATTGGGATTTAATAAAACCTTGGTCATTTTTGTCTCTTGAAATATCAAATTTTTCACCCTCACCATTCCCCCCTTTGAAAAAGGGGGCTGGGGGGATTTAAAATCTAAGATGAGTTAGCCATTTCAAATCCCTCCCCGCCTCCTTTTTGCAAAGGGAGGGCCAAAACAAGTGGGGGTTTGTTTTTAACTTTCCTGCTGATTCAACTCCTGCTGAATTTCTTCCAATTTTTTGTCCGTCAAATTATAAAAAACCAATGCTATTGCCGTTAAAAAGGCAAAACAACCGGGGACTAAGGTTTGCATATACACAATGCTATCCAGTGACGCACCGTCTTGCATTTTTCCTGCTTGATAACCCATGACGGCCAACACTGACAGCATTAAAAAAGAGCCGCCTGCACTGCCGAGTTTTTGTGAAAAAGTTGTGGCAGCAAAGGTCATTCCGGTTGCACGGCGACCATTTTTCCACTCGTTAAAATCGGCAACATCAGCGTACATGGACCA
>CBFGPN010000295.1:0-2831 GCA_965650675.1 uncultured Cellvibrio sp. | reverse complement strand
GAATCTGCAGTGGCAATTGGCCCAACTGCGTTATGCGGTACACACAATTGGTTTTGATGAGCCCAACCATTTGCAGCGCTGTTGGGCTTTGTATACCGCAAGCAGTTTGGCTGAAAAGGTAAAGTTGGTTTTGCCGACGGCTCAATAAAATCATGAATTCGTATCAACAACTTCGCCAGATTTGCCTCGCCAATGCCACACGTGAATTTAATGCACGTGGTAAATCAGTGGTGCGTTGCCAAAATTGTCAGTTGGCGATTAAAGCCTGCATCTGTCAATGGCGGCACCAACGAAACATTTCATGTGAATTTGTGTTGTTAATGCACCGTGAAGAATTATTTAAACCAACCAATAGCGGTCGATTGATTGCCGATCTATTTCCTGAGCAAACCCATGCATTTTGTTGGCACAGAACTGAACCGGATGAAAAATTATTGGCCATGCTAAATGATCCGCATCGAATTAATTTAATTGTGTTTCCTGATGATACGACCAGGGATGTTACTGCCGATCCGGTAGTCATCGATGAAAAATTTGCTCAAAACAGTCAACATAAAACTGTCACATTTATATTATTGGATGGAACCTGGAAACAAAGTGGACGCATGTTTCATTTAAGCCGTTGGTTGGATAATGTTGCATGTTTATCATTACCTGATAAACATGTGAAATCTTATGCCATGCGAAAATCGCATCTGAAAAATTATGTATCCACTGCAGAAGCTGCGGCTATCTGCCTTGAATTGCTTGGAGAAAGTTTTTCTGCAGATGTTTTACGCGACTATTTTGAAATATTTAATCTGCATTATTTGGCGACACGTGGAAATTATTTACCTGAAATAACTGACACCCACAGACGATTATCTACATTGGTTGATGTTAATTACGGTTGTTAGAAAAGGTCAAAGTCTCACAAAAAAAATCGACTTTTACGACTAGGTATATTTATTGGGAATTCGCATAATGATCACACAAGGAGGATAGCAAGGAGAGTGTTGTTGACCATGAAAGGCCAATGGATGCACCTAACACCGGAGCCCCGAAAATCCAGGATGATTTTGGGGCTTTTTTATTTCAACCTAATACTCTTTATTTCAATTCCGTGCCTTTTGCTTCTTTATCCATAAACCCGCGCACTGTTGATAGCCAGAATTGTTGTGATTCATTCAATGCGTTTTCTTCAGGATAAGCAAATGTGTGCTGGCGGTATTTCAACAATTTTTTACGTGCGGCTGTAGTTTTGTGTAAACGTTGATTCTGTTCCTGGGTAACAAATGGTGGATTAAAAAACACATCCAATACCGGTAATTCAGGCGAGGAGAAACTGGCTTCCAGCAGTTCCTGTGTGAGTGGATATTGCGCTTGAATATTCAGCACAATCAGGGCTTGCATTGGCCCGTCAATTGTTTTGGGATCTTTCGGGTTAGGTTTTATTTGTGGTAACAAATGTTGCGTAGCAGGATGCAATAAACGGTTATCCGATAACAACACCAGATTAAATTTTCCTTGTTGATGTAAATAATTAATCGCTGCTGTAATAGTCTCGGCAACAGTATTTTCTCGTAATCGCTCGGCAGGAATTGCCAGCGCAAACGTTTCCCATCCGAATAAAGGTAAATTGCGCCGTAATAATTCCAGTACTCCCGGCCAGCGCTGTGGTTGTTCACTGGCGTGAATCATCAATAACACACCTTTATTTTCTTTGGATTCAGTCACTTTGTAAAAAGCTAACCATTTGCCTTGTGATGTTTCCAGCCACACCGCTTCTTTGGGATTGGCATCGGCAATAAGTTGGATGGTGGATAGATCTTCGTCGGATTGTTTTTTGTCCGGTTCTTGAGGTTTTGTGGTTTTGGTTGTTTCGGTGGATGTTTGTGTTTGGGTTTCTGGTGTTTCTTGTGGATCTGTTTGTGCATCAGTGATTAATGACAGGCTACACAAAAGAAGAATAGTGAAAAGTTGGATCCCTGCCTTTGCAGGGATGACGAGAAACTCCATCGGTATGAAAATAGCCCGTACTAAAATAGTAAATTTCGTAGATTGCATAAGTTTGAGTAGAATGCCGTAAATAATTGAAATGGGTGAGTTATGTCTAAGTGTAAGCAAGAAATCTGGATCGCGCCTTCCATTCTCTCCGCTGATTTGGCACGTTTGGGTGAAGAGGTGGATGCAGTTTTGAAAGCCGGTGCAGACATTATCCATTTTGATGTGATGGACAATCATTACGTTCCCAATATGACCTTCGGCCCCATGATCTGCAAAGCCCTGCGAGATTACGGCATCACTGCGCCGCTGGATGTGCATTTGATGGTAGAGCCGGTTGATGATCTGATCGTGAAATTCGCCGACGCCGGTGCCAGTATTATCAGCATTCACCCCGAAGCAACCCGTCATCTGGATCGTTCCATTCAACTGATTAAGGACAAAGGTTGTATGACAGGAGTTGTACTTAATCCGGCTACCCCGCTTGATGCCATTCGCCATGTGTTGGGCAAGGTGGATTTAATCCTGTTGATGTCAGTCAATCCCGGCTTTGGTGGTCAGGCGTTTATCCCTTATGTGTTGGATAAAGTCCGTCAAGCGCGTCGGATGATAGATGAGACCGGTCGCCCTATTCGATTGGAAATTGATGGTGGGGTGAATCTTGATAACATCGCTGAAATTGCCGCTGCAGGTGTGGATACCTTTGTTTCAGGTTCGGCAATTTTTGATTCAGGGGATTATCGGGCGACCATTCATGGTATGAGAGAAAAGATTCGTCAATTATCTAATTAGAGACCTTTGCACGAATCCATTTTTGTTTAATTTCACTTCGTCATCCCTGCGAAGGC
>CBFGPN010000294.1:0-2839 GCA_965650675.1 uncultured Cellvibrio sp. | reverse complement strand
CTTCGCAGGGATGACGAAGTGAAATTAAACAAAAATGGATTCGTGCAAAGGTCTCAGAATAAATAAAATTTTATTAAAAATTTGGTTACCAAGGTAAGACTTCGCCATTCGAATGCCAAAAAGTGCCGCTGGATTCCATATTCAAAGCCGCTATTCTTTGCGCCAGGCGTTCAGCAGAAAGTTGTGGTGATATATCACCGCGATTTCCCACCATATCGGTTGCAACAAAACCCGGATGTAAAATAGCAACGGGGATACCACGCGGTGTTAAATCGCGAGTTAACGACATACCCGCAGCATTTAATGCCGCTTTTGACATACGATATCCGTAATAACCACCGGAACCATTGTCTGCGATTGATCCCATGCGGCTGGTGATCAATGCCACTTTTGAACCTTTTTGCAAATTGCCAATTAATGCATGAGTGACTCGTAAAGGGCCAAGAGAATTAATTTGAAATTGTTGCAAGATGCTATCGAAATTTAAATTGTCCAAAGTTTCATGACGCAAAATGCCCGCGTTATTAATCAGAAGATCAATCGTCACTCCTTGCAGATGTTGTTTTAATAAAACACCACTTTCATCGGTTGCAACATCAATACCCTGAATCACCTCTGCACCTGATGCATCGAGATCATGGCTGCTTTGACGGCACACACCATAGACTTTGCACCCACCGGACAAATAATACTTAACCAGAGCCAATCCAATTCCACGGTTAGCGCCTGTAATTAAAACTGTTTGTTTCATTTTTTCTCCAATAGATTAATAGGAATATTACATCCCAAGCTTTGATAACATTCAGTAATTGACGAGCCATTTAAGCCTTATTTTCAGGAAAAACTCCAGCTGCAAATCAATATTTACTGCCACACATATACAAATGGATATTTATGCGCCAACCTGAAAGCAGGGGGATTTTCACTATCACATTTTTATTTCATACAAAGTTTTTTGGGATTTATTTTTTATTCGTTTGAACCCATTTTCGTCTGCCACACATCCCGGATTGTGAAACAAAGATGCCCCCCCCCTATCGAACCCACCAAATTACTTACAAAAAGGTTAGCGTAAAAACAAGAACCCAATCTCGTTAATAATGGAAACAACTCATATTTCACGAATTTACCGATTATTAACACTAATGAACACTTGTATACGATTAACTCACGCACATAGACTGCGCAACATAATTTATTAATAAAAAATTTTTTACAGGCCAGACTATGAAAACACTTTCACTTTTAACGGTGAACTTTCGTGGAGTGTGTGTTCCATTGAAAACCATGCTTTTGTCCTCACTGATTTTTGTACTGACTGCATGCGGAGCACAGGGCACCGATGATTCCGAAAGCTCGTCGAGTCAAAACAGCCATTCTGTTGCTTCTTCAGTTCCAGACGCTGGAAGCAGTAAAGCCGTTGAGAGCAGCAGTATCAGTAGCTCCAGAAGCAGTTCGATATCAAGCAGCAATTCCATTTCAAGTCTCTCGTCCAGTAAAAGTTCACAGTCCTCAATCCTGATAATGATCAGCTCCAGTTCTTTATCAGTGAGTTCTTCCAACTTGAGCAGCTCAATATCCAGCAGTTTTTCGTCATCCAGAAGCTCATCCAATAGTATTTCTTCATCCCGAAGTTCGTCTTCAAGTTCACGAAGTTCTTCTAACAGCAGTTCGTTATCAAGCAACAATTCTTCATCCGCTAACTCCAGCAGCGCGAGCAGCACCGGCCTTGCCCAGTGCGGAGCCTACGAATGGCCGAAGTATGAACCCGACCTCAACTACGACTTCCGCACTGACTTCGGACAAGTGGATACCAGCAAGTTCAAAGTCTATTACGGATGCCCGCAAAACCAGGTCGCCGGTGTTAAAACCAAAGGCCGTTTCGCTTTCCTCTGGGGAGCCAATCGCAACCCGAGTATCACCGATGCTGACATAGATCGTGTACTCACCAACCTCAATGAAGATGCGGATTACATCCACAATGTGATGGGTTGGCCAGTCGATAAACTGCAAGCCGAAGGTTACTTCAGCAATATCTACCTTTATGGTTCAGGCCTGTGTACCGACAATGCCTCCAACACCGAGAAAGGCGGATGGCAAAGTGGTATCAACGGTTATCCGATGGTGTTGTTGTCTTACTACCCCGTTGTCACACCCAGTGAGCGCGGTGGTATTACCCATGAGTTTATCCATACCATCATGGCCACCCGTGGAAACAAGTCTGCCTGGTTCAACGAAGGGGGTAATACCTGGTTACAAATGAATCTTGAAGCATCCCGTAATAACAGTTACGGCGTGGGCTTCCTGGATGCCACCTCCTTCCTGGCGCCCCATATGCCGATCGAGAACTACAGCGGCTGGCTGCAAGACGGCACTTTCGGTGGTCCCGATGCTGAAGGCGTAAACAGAACCAGTGGCGGCCAACAGATCTCCACATGGCGTGATTATCTGGGCGGCAACCAATACAACTCTGCATTCCCGCACTTCCTTGGGGTACATGTTTCCAAAGGTGCCAATGGCTGGCTTTGGGCGAAAGGTCCTTACAAACATGTTTTGCGATCACTCGCTACCGGTGTTGGAGAAGATCAAATCCGCCGCATGATTATGGAATTCCGTGCACGTCAGGCCATGGTGGATTTCGGGCCATGGAGCAACGGTTTCAAAGTACCGATCAACGACAACTGGGGCCGAACCATTGGGGCTGAAGAGATTCCGGGCGGTATTTTGCAGGAGCCTGCAGCGCACCGTCTGACTTTCTATGCAGCCAGCACACTCAGTGGCGATACCCTGACACCGGCCACCGACACCCTGCCCGGCTGGTCCGGTGCCAACCAGATTC
>CBFGPN010000293.1:0-2876 GCA_965650675.1 uncultured Cellvibrio sp. | reverse complement strand
CATTTTCAAAGCAGACTGTGCTGAAACTGATGGAGCCTATTCAATTTCCGAATGGCCGAATAATATCTGACGGTACTTTGACCACTAGGCATGAAATTGTGGAAATTATTTAATAAAAGTAATTGCGTATAATTTTATGAACAATATTGCTCTAAATAAGAAAATTGCACTATAGAAAAAGAGGTTTGCATGAAACCAGATTTCGATGAAGCCCTACAACAACATTTTGATGCAATCTCCAATCGGGATATTGAAGCATTCAAATTACATCTCACTCGCGATGAAACGCTTTATACAATCGTACAAAATGGACATGCATTCACAACGCCTGCAGAAACGATAGAAATTCATCGGCAGTGGTTTGAAGATCCAAACTGGATTTGGGAAGGGAAGGTGGTGCATAAAGTTGTTGGAGAGGATGTTGCTATGGCGCTTATCAAGTATGAATATCGTCCCAAAGCAGATGCCGACTCATTCAGCACCTGGCTAACTTATGTTTTTCAATTGCAAGACGGGCAATGGCGAATTGTGCATGACCATAATACAGCGCTTGATTATCTTGCCTTTGCTCGTGTAGCTGGAATTGACATTAAGTAGGTGATGGAAAATAACCTTCCTTGATGTAAGTATTTAAAAATAATTCAGCGAATGCTGATTTATGCTATTAGGCAATCGCACTGTATCGAAAATGACTCAATTGCACCTTTCCATTCCCTGAACTGTAAATACCGACTTTCAAACTTAAAAATCCGCCGAAGACATTATGATGCATTCCGGAGGCCTCCATGCGGGTAGGGTGGAGTTGCCAGGTTTTACCCTGGTCTTGTGAATATTGATAAGTGATTACATGATGATCATTGATTAATCTGATTCGAAGTTTTCGAGTTTTGATGGGCACACTTGCCCAGGTTTGTTCTTCTGCATATTGATAGGTTTTGATTTTTTCTGCAGTAAATCCCACACCAATAAATGCTTTGTGATTATAGAAAAGTAATAAGCCGGCTTCGGCATCGCCTGATAATGTGAGATCAACTTCTACCTGATAGGCGCGATCGACAACACCGCAAGTCAATGGTGAACTATCAATTGGTGAATTTCCTGCTGCTGTCAGCTCCAAATATTTTTTACCGTATTTTACGCGAGACATTTCGTCGGGTTTTGGATTATGAAAACACCATTGGATACCAAATTTATTGGTAGAAAAATCATCGGAGAGCGCCATACCAACATTGGATTTTTTTGTTGGTGATTTTTTTAAAGGTGTTGGCAAGGGCAGGGAGAGGTCACCACCTGTTGCACGAAACCAGCCATCACTTGTCCATTCAATCGGTTCTAATAAAGTTTGTCGGCCGAGTGTTCTAAAACCATTTTCATATCCGTGATAGATCATCCACCAATCACCTTTTGGTCCTTCAATTAAAGTGGCATGACCTTTAGACCACCAGGGTTCACTTTCTGACAAGGTTCTTACTAATGGATTATGAGGGCAGTGTTCCCATGGGCCATGAATTGAACGCGAGCGCGCAGCAATGACCATGTGGCCAGTGACTGGACCTGCAGTGCCACCTACTGCTGTAATCAAATAAAACCAATTATCTTTTCGAAATAATTTTGGCCCTTCAGGTGCAAAATTTTCAACGATCCAATCTTCCGGATAACGCCATGGACTGTAGGCATGTTCAACCTCACCATCTGTTGCAAGCCCATCATCCGTTAAACGTACTTTTCGGATTCCGTTTACAAATAAATAACGTTTTCCGTCTTCACCCACTATGTGACCGGGGTCAATGCAGCCACTGATGTTTAGATCAATCGGATCACTCCATGGTCCGGTAATTTTATCAGCCCAAATCACATAAGTTGACCAGGGTTTTCCTGGAGATAATGCGGGAATATAAATGTAATAACGATTTTCATGCTTACAAATATCCAGTGCCCAAACAGTTCCAATATTACGCGTGAGTGCTGCAGTAACAGGTGACCAATTCACAAGATCTGTTGAGTGCCAGATGACAATTCCGGGATAAGAATCAAACGATGAAAATGTCATGTAATAATCTTCACCATCTTTCAAAACAGTCGGATCAGGATGATCGCCTGGCATAATGGGGTTCAGGTAAGTCGCATTTCCCAAATCGGCATTACGTTGGCCTTCAATGCCTTTACTCCACTTGGGAACAAAATCTGCACAATTATTTTTATTGATATTTTTTGAAGCCGCTTCTACGGTCAACACACTTGAAAAGGGTGTGGCAACTGTGCCAATCAAACAGGCTTTGAATAGATTTCTTCGTGTAGTATCGGTCATGAAAATTCTCGGACTCAAAAAAAGTTATAGTCATCCCTGCGAAAGCAGGGATGACAATGCAAAAAATTATTATAGGGTGGTTTTGCAAAAAATATAACTATCGTTTAATGATCAACACCTATTTCTAGCAAATACACATCATTTTCTCGCAAAGGCAGGCTCAGGTTATAAAAACCTTCTTTAGTGATGCGAATGGATTTTTCTGATGATGGTTTTCCTGTGGCTTGCGCTTTTAACTCACTGACTTGCGATTTTGTCAGTTGGGCTGGTGAGCCCATTTTTATATAGGCAGTAAAAGCATCATTCTGTTGATAACCCACTTGCGAGATTTTTAATTTATAACGACCTTTTTTAAGGCCATTAATTTTAATCTTGACATTGCCTTTGTTAGCCGCTGGCAAATCTTTTATATAGTACTGCTGATTATTGATTCCATCAGGCAAGGTATGGGTGAAGTCCCACAAGAGCAATTGCACATTACCTTTGTTATCAGTAGTGGCGAAAGATTGTTTATCAGCATTTTTTAATTCCGTCGATTGTAATTGATTTAAAAACTGATAGGCAAAAT
>CBFGPN010000292.1:0-2891 GCA_965650675.1 uncultured Cellvibrio sp. | reverse complement strand
AAGTTCGTATAGATTTTTTATATTATCATCTGTCAACAAGTCTTTTTCGAGTTGAAAATGTAACATTCCCCTAATTACCATTTGTGCAATATAGGGATCAGATACTTTTTCCATGGCAAGTGTGTTTAAAAACAAAGCAGCCTCAGATTGTGATAAGTTAATCAACAAATCAAAAGCTTCAGGTTTTAATGCAGGATCATCTCCCTGAATAGCAACCCTGGCCAGCTCTAATAACTCTATATCTGATATAGATGTATCCATATTCAATGGATCACTCACTGGTAGATCTGGAATAGTTTTATTTATTGATTTTTTTTCATTTATATAATCCAACTCATTTAGTTTAAAAATTTTTTCTAATGATTCAATCGATCTATCCGAAGATATGTCAGTTATGGTCTCCATTTTTTTTAGAGGCTCTGGATAGAAAAAATATGCCACTATTATCAAAACAAATAAAATACTTAACAAAATGGATTTCATAAATACATTGCTATTTTATATTTAAAGGAATTGCGGCCAGGTTAAATATCTGGCCGCTTTTGATACTAGTTAGAAACGTTTATATCTATAGAAGTTAAATATGAACGAGCGCCATCATAGGATTGAGGCAGAGAACAAGTCAGGTAAAAATATTTTGATACCAAAGGTTGTCCAAGAGTAATCACGCCAACTTGAAAAATTTTCACGCCAGCGCCTGTTGCAGATGTTTGCCCTGTCGCTGAACCCAACAAACTACCTGCACTGTCAGTTGCACTCAGTGTACAGGCAACGTCGGCATCAGGATGACGATCATAGGCTCTGACAACCAACCATGCTGATGTTGGACGAAATGTAGCATTGATAATGACTGGACATCTTAAAGTAAACAATCCCGCCGTTCTCAAACCCCATGGATATGGAGCACCAACGCTTACTCCCCATTGATCGCGGGTTGTAACATTTCCATTCTCTTCACATTGCGAGCCATGTATTTGAAATGTACTCGTCAAAGCAAACGCCGATAATGGCATAAATAATGTCATCAATATGGAAAAAAATATTTTTTTCATTACGAATTCCTCAATATTTTGGGTCTAGTCGGGTTAGTTATGCCATAAATCGGCACAGCGACAACATACAGCCAAAAAAAATATTGAGGTCAGGTTCGTGTCAAACGGAAAAATTAAATGTCGAAAGGTTTTTTTATAGAATTAAACGGTAATTGATTCATGCGATAATTTAGTAGCCAAATACAGATATTGTTAATTAATTATTTAGCCTTGATAAAACCACGGGCAACGAAATAATCGTCACAGTCCCCTGCGGATGATTAGCCTGATGCATCACTTCACCCCCCATTCGTTTAATACTCGCATAAGTAAGCAACATCCCTATTCCCATACCATCGGATTTGGTAGTGATCATTTCTTTGCCTAATTGCGATTGAATTTTTTGAGTGAGTCCGCTGCCCCAGTCGGTAATCTTCACGATAATGGATTTATCTTTTACCAAAATATCTACTGCAATTTTTTCAGGGCTGGCATCGGCGGCGTTGTTGAGGCAATTTAAAATGGCGTGATCAAGACGGGAATCGTAACGAATACGAGTATGTTGTAATTCGTTCGATAAGGTTTTGTTGCAAACCAAATTAGGTCGCATCAATTGCCAGAGATCCAATAAATATTGGTAATATTCCAATCCATTTCGTTCGCGCAGTTGGGATTGATAGTCTATGTCAGCATCCTGAACCAACTGCTTTAATCTGGCCGCGCAGAGATCAACTTGTTGTGACAGCAAATTAATATCCTGCATCAGTTCATCATCCTGCGCACGGGTTGCACGCAATTCTGACAATAAAATTTTCATAGTGGCCATAGGCGTATTCATTTCATGGGCTGCACCTGCGGCTAACGTTGCCACAGCAATCAACTGCTCATCACGCAGCTCGTCTTCCTTCATTTGGTTGAGCAAATCTTCCTGCGCACGCAAATCACGCGCCATGCGCACCACGAAATAGGTAATCAACACTGCACTGACAAAAAAGTTAAACCACATTCCGACTATGTGCCAACTGAATCCATGCGAGTGATGGTTCATTTCAAAAATCGATAGGGGCCGATAAAAAAACATCAACAGACTGTAACCGAGAATTGAAAGAAAGGTTATTAACCAGGTGTAGCGCCAGGGCAAAGTCGCGGCCGAAATACAAATTGGTACCAATAGATAAGACACGAAGGGATTGGTGGCCCCACCGCTGAAATAGAACAACAAATTCAGTAACAACACATCAATCAACAGCTGAATGAAAAATTCAATTTTGACAATTGCCAGCGGATTTTTTAAGCGCAATCCCGTCAGTATGTGTATCAGCGTGAACAAACTCAATAAACTGATAATAGGTGTTAACGCCAGTTCGATTGAAAACCAAATGCTGACGAATACGCTGGTCCATAGCAGTATCAACAAAATGCTGCGAATGATGGTGAGTTGCTGCAGTTGTGCAGCAACTAAATTCGATGGGTTATATTTTTGGGTTTGCATTTCCCCTCACCCTAGCCCTCTCCCTGAGGGAGAGGGGATTGAATTGCACTTTGAATTAGAAAAGTAGGGAGTCAAGTCCCCCACTTTGAAAAAGGGATTTAAAATCTCGGAAAAATTGAAAATCTCTAAATCCCTCCCCCGCCTCCCTTTTTCAAAGGGAGGAGCTTGACTCCCTACTTTTAAAATCAAAATTTAAAAATCAAAATTTCACAAACAAAAAAGCCAGCAAAATCTGCTGGCTTTTTTGAATTAACAATTTTTCAATCACAACAACAAGCGACGCAAATCACCAATTACGCCAACCAAATAAGTCATAAAGCGGCCAGCATCAGCGCCGTTGACTGCGTGGTGATCGTAAGACAATGACA
>CBFGPN010000291.1:0-2914 GCA_965650675.1 uncultured Cellvibrio sp. | reverse complement strand
GAGCGTTTGTCTGCGCGTGAATTCTTTGGTGATTTCGTCATTCGCTCACATGCCAAATTATCCAGCTTGAGTGAACTCTATCAATTTACAGTACCCGCGGAAATGCAAAACTGGAGTATTGCGCGTTACATTCTCAGTAAATATCGCCAGCCGGTCATTGGCGACAGAGTCAGTTTGGGGCATGTGGACTTTGTGGTGTTAAGTATTAAGAATGATCGATTGGAAAAAATCGGATTGAAAATTCATCAGAAATAATGAAAGTGAAGAACTAACCTCTCCCTTGCGGGAGAGGAAAAATATCTACAATCCCACACACTCAAAACACTTAACATAAATTCCTTGAGGATCTTGCATCTGTTGAATATCCTGCAAGGGTTTTGTTAAAGGTTGTAACTGATTTAACAGTTGCAAACTGGAGAAGTGGTTTAACAAATTGGTTGGTGCAGGAATACGGGCATTTTCTGATAAGGAGCGAAAAAATTCTTCTTTCGGTGACAGAGTTCGTTGTACAAATTCGATTTTGTAATTTTTCAATTCAGTATCTTTGACTACAGCATCGATCACATCTTGCAGGCTTCCCAGGTGATCCACCAATCCTATTTCTTTGGCCTTGCTACCTGTCCAGACATGCCCTTGAGCAATTTCATTAATTTGTTCAGGGGTTTTTTTTCGTGCATCTGCTACCAGATTGACAAATCGTTGGTAGATGTTATCCACTCCCGCCTGAATAATTTTGCTGGCTTTTTCAGAAAGCGGGCGATCAATTCGCATATCACCGGCTAATTCAGTTGTGCCTACACCATCAGTATGAATACCAATTTTTTTCAGGGAATTTTCCAGTGTTGGGAAAGCACCGAAGACACCGATTGAACCTGTTATGGTAGAAGGTTGGGCCCAGATCTGGTCACCTGCAGTTGCCATCCAATAACCGCCGGATGCCGCCACACTGCCCATGGAAATATAAATAGGATATTTTTTGTCGCCCAGATGTTCGCGCAGTGCATTAATTTCCGAACGAATAATTTCTGATGCAAATGCACTACCACCACCGGAATCAATACGAATGACCAGCGCTTTGACTTGATTGTCGTCGCGCACCTGACGTATCAGCTCAACCATGGTTTCGCTGCCGATGCTTCCTTCCGGTTGAAAACCATCAACAATATTGCCGGATGCTACTATGACGGCCACTTTATTTTTTTCCACATCAGGTTTTTTGCGTAAATCAGCAAGATATTCTTTGCTTGATGCTGAAACATAGATCTCGTCAGATTTTCCCTTGCCTATCGTTTTTTCCAGATATTTTTCTATTCCCTGACGAGAAAGCGTTTGATCAACCAGTTTTTTTTCCAATACCAGTTTGGCTGTGTCTCCTGCAGTTAATAAAATTTGTGAATCCATGTTATTAACAAAATCATTCAAAGTTCCTGGTTCCAGTTTACGGGAAAATTCAATTTGTGATGTGTAATGCCCCCATAATTCATTGATCCACTGCGCGTTGTGTTCACGGGATTCAGATGACATATCATCGCGTAAATAAGGTTCAAGATAATCTTTATACTTGCCAGAACGGAAAGCGTGTATGGTAACGCCAAGTGAATCCAGTGCGGATTTATAATAATTCATGTAACGACCAAACCCGGTAATTTCCAGATATCCCATTTCATGCATCAAAATTTCGTCTGCAAAAGAGGCAAGATAATATTGATCCTGCGAATAGTTTTCACTGACAGCAATAATTTTTTTCTCTGATTTTTTAAATTCAGTCAAGGCTTGGCCAATGTCATTCATTTTGGAGATGCCGCCGCCCTGTAGCTGCGATAATTCCAATACCAAATGTGTTACGCGATCATCTTTTGCGGCATGTTGAATAGCGTCAACCAAATCACGTACCAGCGTTTCAGTCTCTTGTTGATTTTCGTCGGAGAGGATAAGGCTAAGTGGATCAACATAGGTTTTTTGATCTACCAATATTCCTGTTGGTTGTATCGTCAAAGCAAATTTTTCCGGTAAGGGTTTTGGCGCATTGGCGCCAATAAAACTGAGAAAAATAACTAACAAAAAGAAATAAAAAATACTTTTGATGATAATACGTATGACATTGAATATTTTTCCGATAAAACCAAAGAACAGACGAAATGGTCCCGGTTTTTGCGGGGCAGGTGGCGGCGGTGAACCTGGCGCAGGTTTGGGTGTTGGCACCATACTTTGAGGATCATAATAATTAACAGACATATAAAATTCCTTAATTTTTTTGCGGTAACCCGGATTGCTGTTGTGATAAAAAATATCGCCAATACTGCAGCCAACGGCTGGTCATCATGGATGAAATGAAAAGTGTTGTAACCAATAGTGTGATTAACCAATCGCTCCATAAGCTTCGGGTATAGGCTACCGGAAAAATAGCCACGAAATATATCAGGCAAACGAAGCAGATCCAGGAGTAGGTGCGGAATGTTTGTTTGATCAGGCCGGGGATAAAAACTAACAAAGGTATAAGTTTACAACTGGCAACTGCCCAATCAACCGGTAACTTCCACTCGGTATACAGCATCATGGCAATCAATATCAGATAACTCAGGAGTGCTATAGGTCTACTCCAGGATAATCTTTTTTTAAAAATTTGCCCTTGATCGTTTGTGAGAATTAAAGGTTCTTTGTTGCGTTTGTACATAACTAACCGATGGTTTGGGTGTGTGAATGTTTGTCTTCAAACAGAGTTTACTTTTTTATCCAGTTAAAAGCTGCTGTCTATAGTGTCTGCTGGATTAAATAGTTGAAGTTAGTTTGCAATTAAAGCACGAGACATTCAAATTGGCGACACTTGTAGGCTATTTTCAAGCAGTATTTTGTTTGAGTTATTTTTACGAGCGCCGCTTGTTTGAAATCGGGAGGATTCCCGCAGGGGGTGGCA
>CBFGPN010000290.1:0-2916 GCA_965650675.1 uncultured Cellvibrio sp. | reverse complement strand
GAGTACTCGGCTACGAACCGAGCGGTCAGAGGTTCGAATCCTCTCGAGTGCGCCACATACAAGCCTGTCAAGTTGACAGGCTTTTTTATTTCACTCTTTTTGCCTTACCTTCTGCGTCACAATATGAATTTCATAAAATTCGCAGGCTTCTTTATATAACTCGATTGCTAAGTTTTGTTTCTTTGCTATACCAATATCGAACAGCTATTAATGTTTGCGGCAGCAGAATTCAGTGGATATGAGAGAGGCTAATGTGAAGATTCAAGAATTGATCGACAATGCGCAAAAATTGCCCAATGTGCCCAAGGTTGTACAGGAATTAATTGAAAGTTTTGGCAATGAAAATATTAACAACGATGCGATTGCACGGAAGATCAGCAGTGATCAGGTATTAACTGCCAAGGTTTTGCGTGCAGCTAACTCTGCGCATTATGGTGGTAATCGAAAAGTTGGCACAGTCAGTGATGCGGTGTTCCTGTTAGGTTTCAATGCTGTCAGAACACTGGTTTTGGCTTCGGGTATGACGGGTGCATTCAAAGCACCGGAAGGTTTTGATATTAAAAAATTCTGGCATGACAGTTTTGCAGTGGCCAGCACTGCAAAATGGCTGGCGCGCTTTTCTCACGATGATCCTGAAACAACGTTTACCTGCGGTATGATCCACAATATTGGTGAATTGTTGATTCATATTTTATTGCCGAATGAATGCAAGGAAATTCAAAAAATTGTCGATAAAGGTGCAAGAAATACTGATATAGAAAAAAATGTGTTGGGTTTTAATTTTCCCGAAGCAGGAGCTGAATTGGCCAATCGTTGGAAATTTCCCCAATCAATTGTTGATGGAATTCGTCATCAATTGCATCCAGCCAGTGTTGAACCTTTACCACGTATGGCAGCTTTAATTCATATTGCAGATTACATAGTGCACATGAATGAAAAAGGCGATAACGCTGCACTATTGGCGTCATTTCCTAATGATTTGGCGAGTTTATTGGGAATTAATTTGGTCAAAATGCTTGAGCGGATTGATGAAACCCAGGAATTGGCGGGTGCGTTTGATAGTTTGCTGGAGTGATAGTAGTCCTATTGTTGTTTGCGCAACAAAAATTCCAATTGTTCCTGAAAAGCCTGTTCGATTTCATGCGGCAGGCTTTTTCGTTTGATGAACTCAAAAAATGCTACGGCCTCAGGATAATTCCGACCGAGATACATCAGCCATTGTTTTACGCGATTACCACAATTTTTTTCACAGTAAAGTGGTGTGGTGTGTCGATAATAATCAAACAGCATCTGGCAGATTTCCAACCAGGATAAGGGCGTGTAATCTTCGTTATTCAGTGCGCAGCAGATTTGTTTTGCAAGATCAGGCTGTGCAATTAACCCTCGCCCCAACATCACATCTTCACATGCTGATTCTTCCCGACAACGAAAATAATCTGCAACAGACCAGATCTCGCCATTGGCCACAACATTGATACTGAGTTTTGCGCGAATGTCGGCGATGTAGTGCCAGTAGGCGGGTGGTTTATAGCCATCCGCTTTTGATCTGGCATGAACAGTGAGTTCCTGAGCGCCGGCTTTTTCGATTGCATCTGCATTTTCAAGATAGGTGCTTCTATCCTGATAGCCCAAACGAATTTTTGCTGATACGGGAATTTCTATTGGTACGGCATCACGCACTGCTTTTACAATTTTGTAAACCCGTTCCGGTGTTTGCAGCAGACAAGCACCGCCTTCATGCGCATTGACTGTTTTTGCAGGGCAACCAAAATTCAAATCAATCGATTTGGCTCCATACTTAACCAGTTCGCTTGCATTTAATCCCATAAAATCAGGATTGCTTCCCAACAATTGAATTTTGACAGGGGTACCCGATGGAGTTTTGCAATCGGATTCCAATTCCTGTGCGAATTTATAAAAAATTTTATAGGGCAATTTCTGATCAGTAACACGAATAAATTCGGTTACGCAACCATCCAATCCGCCAATGCTCGACAAAATTGCACGCACATGATGTTCAACAACACCTTCCATAGGTGCAAGCATAATTCTCATAAAGGTTTTTTCATCAGGTAAGTTGATCGGGAAAACTCTATAATGCAGGCAGTTTATCAAAATATGATCTGTTCAGATTGAGGAATCTACATGACCAACCAGCCATTTTCTGAATTATTGGATAGTCCACAATTGTTGAGGGCTATCAGTGAATTGGGCTACACGTCGGCAACCGCTGTCCAACAGCAGGCGATCCCATTGGCTCTGGCAGGTAAGGATATTCTGGTTCAATCCAAAACTGGTAGTGGTAAGACGGCTGCTTTTTTGTTGCCATCTATTGCGAGGATTCTTGGCGAAGCATCTGTCAATCCCTTGAGTACACGTATTTTGATTTTGACGCCCACTCGTGAGCTGGCTCGACAGATTGTCAAAAATGCTCAGGAGTTATTGCGTTTTACGCCGATTCGGGTGGGCATGATTTGCGGTGGTGAAGAATTAAAATACCAAAAAGCGTTGCTGCGTAAAAACCCGGAAATAATTGTCGCAACACCTGGTCGATTAGCCGAGCATATTGCCCATAAGTCCACCGATTTGTCTGGATTGGAAATTTTAATTCTGGATGAAGCGGATCGCATGATGGACATGGGATTACATGAAGATCTGGTCAGGATTGTTGCCGAATGTTCTGTTGAAAAACAAACACTCTTATTCTCCGCAACGCTGGAGCAAAAAAATCTGCGACAACTGATTCAGGAAGTTATGGCAGACAAAAAAGCAGAAAAAATTATTATTGATGATGTGCCTAACCCAATTGATCACAAAATGATATTAAGTGACGGTAATCCACACAAAAATAAATTGTTAATTGCTTGTTTACAGCATAATAATTATCAAAAAGTAATTATCTTCGCGAATACCAGA
>CBFGPN010000289.1:0-2954 GCA_965650675.1 uncultured Cellvibrio sp. | reverse complement strand
TGACCAGCATTCAAATTACGTAAAATGGTTGGATCTATGTTGGCCATTTTTGCTGCTTGCGCTATATCAATAGTGGTAGGCAGATTGACCTTTTCAAAATAAGGATCGTTGGCTATTGGATTTAAACTCAGGTTGTAGTGCTCAGGATTGGCGATAACTTTTGAAATAGCAATAATTTGAGGCACATAATGACGGGTTTGTTTCGACAAAGGCAGGGACCAAAAATCTGTTGGTTTGTTTTGCCGTTTATTTTTCTTGATTGCCCGTTGCACGGAACCTTCACCAGCATTATAGGCAGCCATTGTTAGCAACCAATCTCCATTAAATAAATTATTCAGATATTTTAAATATTTCACAGCAGCATCGGTTGATGCAATTACATCCCGACGTTCATCATAGAACACATTTTGTTGTAATCCAAAATGGCGACCAGTCCGTGGAATAAATTGCCACAGGCCAAGAGCCTTGCTGCGGGATTGAATAAAAGGATTAAATGCACTTTCAACAATTGGAATCAGAGTTAATTCAAGCGGAATCTGGTTATCACGCATCTGTTGAACAATGTAAAACAAAAAAGGTTCACCCTGTCTGGTGACCTTTTCCATATAGCGTTGATGTTTGGAAAGCCAGAGTAAATTTGCGCGAATATGTTGTTCTGGAACATCCGGTAATCCATAACCTTTTACTATCTCTTCCCAGAGGTCTGCAGGTATTACCTCAACAGGCTCCGGGGGTATTTCAATCGGTGCCTGGTCAACAGCAGGCACTTCGGTAATTTCGGGGTTCTTTGACGGTAAACTTGAACATCCTGTGACCAATAAAAGCAATACGGCTATAAGGCTGAACGGCCTCCTGAGTCGGTAAATCGAAAACATGAAAATGACCTCAGATAATTATTGGTTCTTCCAGTCAGACGAAACTGCGCTGGATGATAGGCGGAAGCCAGACATAGGTCAATCTGAAGGGTTTAATTATCTTATAATTTATTAAGCAATGTAAAAATAACAGATGTTAGACTTGCGGCCGCGTATAAAGTCCGCCAACAACAATAATGAGGTTAAATATGAAAAAAACTGCTTTTTTTATTCAGATGTTGTCATTTGTTGCATGGATTTTAATGACAAGCCTGAATGTTTATGCCGCTGAACAGGCCAAAGTATCAACCGGGAAAGAGTCTGAAAAAGAACCCTGGGAATTATCACTGGAAACCGAAGTGTGGAATCCCGTACCGGCTGTTATTTCAGTAAATGAAAATGGAATTCCATCTGATGCAATTATTTTATTCGATGGTAAAGATTTAAACCAATGGCAGAGTGCAGAGCAGGGCGGTGCCAAATGGCGCTTGATAGATAATGCAATGGAAGTGGTACCGAAAACCGGTGACATAAAAACCAAAGAGTCTTTCTGTGATGTGCAATTACACATTGAATGGATGACGCCTACCAATATTACCGGCGATGATGGAAAAATTTTGGAAAGCCAGGGGCGTAGTAATTCCGGTGTTTTTTTGCAAGAACGTTATGAAGTTCAGGTGTTGGACTCTTATCAAAATAAAACCTATGCAAATGGACAAGCCGCTGCAATTTACAAACAATCAATTCCTTTGGTCAATTCCTCTCATGCACCGGGTAAATGGCAAACTTACGATATCATTTTTACAGCACCTGTATTTAATAATCACAAAAAGTTGACCAAACCTGCTTACATTACAGTGTTACATAATGGTGTACTGGTGCAGAATCATTTTGAAATTCAAGGCGCAACAGTCTGGATTGGCAAACCGGTTTATGATGCGCACGGTTGTGCACCACTCAGATTACAGGATCACGGTAATCCCATACGTTTCAGAAATATTTGGATCAGAAAACTCAACTGAACATTTGACATGAGTCATTTATTCATCTGATTGCGCCAGAATCTCAATTTAAATTGATGGAATCAGTTATGCCTTCCCTGATAAAAATTATCGGCTTTTTTGTTGTTATTTTCAGTGCTCCTCTTCTTTATGCAGAAGATTTTAATCCCTTGCAACACTTTAAAGAAAGTAGTCACTGGACAAGGTCTACCTCGGTCAGTGCTGTTGGAAAAAATTTACAGTTTATTGAAACTCGCGATCAGGGCGATGTTATTGTTATCAATAATTGGCAAGATGCTCCGCATTTGATTGGTAACATTCGGTTTGGCGATATGTTGTTGTCAATGGAGTTTTTGGTGCCGGAAAACTCTTCTGCAAAATTATTTTTACAAGGCCGTTATGCTGTAGAACTCACTAATAAAAACAATGAATGGCAACAACTGCATATTACTTATCGTGCCCCTCGTTTTGATGAAGCCAGAAACAAGACTGAAAATGCATTGCTTATGCAAGTCAGGATGAATGGTGAAATAGTTGCCAGTAATCAAATTATGGCAACCATCAGTGATGGTGCAACAATGAATTGGGAAAGTAATACCGGCCCAATCACGATTAAGACTAATGGGCCATTTGCTTTTCGTCGGTTGGCTATTGGTCAGGTAGATTTTTCAACAATCAAATTACCTTTAAAATCCGGTGAGGCAACTAATGAAAAATCATTGGTAGATTTTGTCAAATTGGGAAAAGATACATTCGAGTCAGTGGGCTGCAATGCGTGTCATCTTACTGAAAAAAATAATGCCGGTGTCAGCACTGGCCCGAATCTTTATGGCTTGTTCAAACGTGAACCTCGTAATCGCACGGTAATAGAAGGTGGCGAAGGGCATCAATTTATTATCAAGGCCAATCGCCAATATTTGCACCGCAGTATTCGTGAGCCAGGAAGCCAAATAGCGATTAAAGAATCCGGAGATAAAACAGGTGAAGCATTTTTGCCGATTATGCCTGCATTTTCCAAAGAGACGTTGTCTGATACACAAATTGATGCAATAGCGGATTATCTTGCAACATTAAATGAACCTCATGAACAAGGGCCATT
>CBFGPN010000288.1:0-2974 GCA_965650675.1 uncultured Cellvibrio sp. | reverse complement strand
ATTCGTTCCAAAGCCCCTTCAAATAACATCTGAATCAAACGATGCGGGCTTGCATCTTCAACACTGGATTGAACTTTGATATTGGAATAACGCTGGGCAACAGAATAAGCATTCATAAAAACACCTGAATTCTTGTAATGGGTTAGTGCTAAACCTAGCGGCAAGATCCGAATTTTCTTTAATGATCTTTTATCACACTCCATAGATTTAAAAACCGGTTACGACTATCGGGTAGTTATCCAACTCCAAAAAGGCATTAAAACATTTAAGCCAGAGGGGTTGCGCCAATCAATATACTGTATATAATCACAATAACTGTATAAATAAACAGATATCGGAGAACCCAAATGCTCAACCTTACATCACGCCAGGAACAAGTATTGAGCCTTATCAAGAAATACGCAGAAGAGACCGGCTACCCACCTACCCGTGCGGAAATTGCCGAAATCCTTGGCTTCAAATCTGCCAACGCCGCAGAAGAACACATTAAAGCCCTGGCACGCAAAGGAGCGATTGAGATTATCCCGGGAGCCTCACGTGGAATCAGGTTGCCTGAAGAGGCGCAACATCAAGGTATCCCAATTATTGGCCGTGTCGCTGCTGGCAACCCGATTCTTGCCCAGGAAAATATTGAAGATTATTGCAACATCCCCAACCAATTTTTCAATCCAAGTGCTGACTATTTCTTGCGTGTCAAAGGTATGAGTATGAAAGATATTGGCATTCTGGATGGTGACCTGTTGGCAGTGCACAGCACCCAACAGGCACGTAATGGGCAAATTGTGGTTGCGCGAATTGATGAAGAAGTGACAGTAAAACGATTCAAAAAAACCAATAACAATTCCATCGTAGAACTCTGGCCGGAAAATCCCGAGTTCGATGTCATCACTGTTGATTTGCGCAAACAGGAATTCAACATCGAAGGTTTAAGTGTAGGAGTAATTCGTCGTGACTAATCCTTACAAATTTCAAACCCCATCAATTCCAACAAAAGCGTTTGGCGTCACTGAGTTAGTACTTACCAGTGATACGCCGGATCAATTACATTTGTTGTTACCTATGCTGGCTTACCTCAGCCACAACTCAGGTGATCGATGGATTACCTGGGTATCACCCAAACATTTACACCGCGATTTGTTGGAAGCTTATGGTGTCAACACACAATGCATTCGATTGATTCATTGTCAGGATGAAAATCCACTCTGGTTGATTTGGGAAGCTCTGGCTTCCGGAACCAGCAATACGGTAATTGCCAGCCCGGGTCGATTGAGCGAGAAAGAATTAATGCAACTGGAGGTAGCTGCGACTAAAGGAGAATGCCAGGGATTGCTACTAAGAGCTCGCCACTAATTGCCGGCAACAGCTTTACCATCACGCAGTAAATAGTTGCTGTTATCTTCCCATTTTGCAGCATAAGCTGGGTCATTGAACAACTGTGCACATTGGTGCAAAGCGTATGTTTGATATCCCAATTGCGCCAACAAATGTGCAGCAGCCCGACTACGACGGCCGGTATCACAATAAAAAATATAATGTGTGGATCTATTTAATAAACGGGATTTAATTGCTAGTAAATTCAATGGAATATTCACAGCAAAAGGCAAATGACGCTGGTTGTATTCTTCTTCGGTACGCATATCAATACAGACATACCCCTGTTTTACTTTTTCATTTAATTCCTGAAGCGTAATACTGGTGACAACCGGTTCTTTCAACAATCGGTAAAAATCCTGCTTATTCAAATACATTAAAACGCCATCGGTACGCATGGTGATTGTGGCATTTCGAGGTGCGTCATTGACAAGAGCATCCTCACCAAAACAACGCCCTTCACTGATTCGTGCAACTACTTTTACTTCTTTACCATCAAATTGGCTAACTTCAGCCTCACCTTCTTTAATAAAATAACAACGATCGCCAATTTCTCCCTGACGGATAATCACTTCATTTCTGTAGACCACTTTAGGAATAAGTCTTGAAAAAATATCTTCCACATTAATTGGCGGGACTTTAAAAAATAAGTTGGATTTCAGTACAGTCATCATCCAGTCTGCATCTTCATCCAAATCACGTTCACGAGAAATATTGAGCTGTAAATAATCTGCGATGTTGCTCCAGGTCAACATCTTATCCAGTTTATCGCTGTTAATACGCAATAAACTGGAATCAGTATCTGCAACTAATGTATAGGGACACGGGTCGGTATAAATAACCGGTAGCAAGCTGCTGCGCCCTTTAATCTGCTGTCGGGATTGATCCGGCATAATCATGGACAGAGTTCCATGTAACAAATAAACATGCTCTCCAATAAAAGTCCCTGCAGTAAAAACCACTTGCCCTGCACAAACAAATTCCGTTTGTGCGGACTCAAGCAAAGCCAGCAAATGGCTTTCACTCATATCTTTTAATGGCACCAAACTTTTTGTTAAAGCCAAATCAAAATCTATAACACGATTTGCTGGGTGCTGAGTTGTCATACACAATCCCTCAATCAAAATTCAAAACCACGACGCCCTTGTAAACCACCGGAATGAATAGCAATAATCCTCGAACCCTTTTTCCAAAATCCCTGTTTTGCCAAACTGACTATCCCCCAAAACAATTTTAGTGTGTAAACAGGATCAAGCAATATTCCTGTCTCTTTTTCAAACTCAAACCAAAATTGTTGTAAATAAACAGGAAGTTTTTTGGCATATCCCCCGGCATGAAAGCCGGTTATCAGACGCCAGTTTTCTGGCGATTTATCATTTTGTAACGATTGAAAGTAACGTCTTACATTCAAAGCCATATCCCCCTGGCCTTTCAAAACAGAAAAACCATAAACAGGGATATATGCGGGTACGCCAGCTGCAACACCTGCCAAACTCGTGCCAGTTCCACAGGCAAGGCATACGGCAGTAAATTCGTTGTTTAATTGTGTGCAAAGTGCTGACCCGACAAGTTGCATTCCTTTTGCACCATCAATATTGGCTCC
>CBFGPN010000287.1:0-3033 GCA_965650675.1 uncultured Cellvibrio sp. | reverse complement strand
ATCCGGATAAATTTTTCTTTTTCCATTTGATGCAATTTTTGTTGCGCACCTTCAACTACAAACATACCCATACCCCGACGCGATTCAACCAGTTGCATATCGACCAACTCCTGATAAGCCTTGCTCACTGTTATATGATTAATTTGATAGTCACTGGAGACCTGTCGCACTGATGGCAATGGATCGCCTTCTTTAAAAACTCCCAACAAAATCAAACTGACGATTTTTTCGCGCAGTTGTCGATAGATGGGTTGATCGTCGTTCCAATTCATAGTGGTTGATATCTCGGTTGGGTGTCGGGTGCAACCATCCAGGGTTTCATAGATTTTTCCAATATTTTTTTCGCACGCATTATATGGGTTTTTATTGTACCCAAGGGCAAGGCTAATTTTTCAGCCGCTTCTGAATGCGAATAACCTTCAGCGTAACAGAGCAAAACCGCTTGTTGTTGTGTTTTACTCAGCTGCTCCATTGCCAATGCAAGATCGCGTTGTAGTTCCCAGCCAACAAAATTATCTTCGCCAGCCAGATACTCCGAATGCTCAATCGAACAGGTTTGAATTCTTTTCTTCCGAAAATGATCTATCGCCAGATTATACGCAATGCGATACAACCAGGTTGAAAAACGGGATTTCGCATTAAAACCGGCCAGCGACAGGTAAGCACGCAAAAAAGTTTCTTGTGATAAATCCTCAATTGTTACTGCATCCAAAGATCTGAAACGCCCCAACATGCGCTTTAAGCTTGATTGATAGGGGTAAATTAAATTAGCAAATGCTTGTTGATCTGCAAACAATATCACACGTTGAATCAATACCCACTCATCATCTTTTTGCTGATTACCACTCAATAACGGTTGTAGTTTTATAGCGCAGTTCATAAAAATTTCCTTTAACTTGGCGAAACAATAGTAATTCCGGTATCTGGTTTTTGGTTTCTATTTTCTACTCTCAAACTGTTTGGTAAATTCCTTATTGCTTTCATAATTTTCCGATTCTATTTGCGCGACCAACTCGTCGTACTTGTTGTGATTACCGGCTGATTTATATGCTTTTGCCAAACTCCATGTTGACCAAAAATAATGGGGATCTCCCGGGTTTTTATTTTTCAGTTTGTACTCCTCAATGAGTTTTATCGCTTGAGCAACATCCCTGTTATCAATCATTAAAATCTCACCTCGCTGCAACAAACTGTCGCGAATAAACCAACGGTTTCTGAATGTTTCAGCGAATTCGTCCATGGAAGTAAACAAAGGCAAGGCCTTGTCGTACTGTTTTTTATCACGATAAAAATGCGCGATCATGTATTGATTTGTCGCCGAGTTAAAACCTTTTTTAACCAGCTCATCTGCCAAAACCAGAGCAGCTTCTGTTTCATCTGCCCTGTCCAACTCAGCAATCCGATAAGTGTCCGCATGTTCCGGCGATAAAATTTTTAGTTTTTCCAATAAAACATTACCTTTTTCAGTCGAACCACCCGCGACAGAAGGTGCCGCCAAATAAAATTGCATAGCTGTCATCACAGCATCCACATTCTCCGGCCCCATCTTCACTGCTTCTTCATACCGGGCTATACAGGTTTTTGCCATTTTTAATGCTTTAAAAATGGATACCCGCTGGGCATGATTGCAATAAATATCACCGGATAATGTCAGCTCTTCAACCGTGTTGGGCGCAACTTTCAGAGCTTGCTCAATATACTCAATAGCAGACTCTGTTTTGCCTTGACTTAACTGAAGCCAACTTAAATACATCAACGCCTGATTTTTTTGCTCAGGATTATCGATTTGTTTTAAAAAAATATTTTCCGCTTCCTTATGATTTCCTTGATCAAATGCAACCAACCCCTGATCCAATAAATTCGCTTCATTTGCCAATACTGATGTTGAAACCCAACTGGTCAAAATAATTAATATCCACACAGTTAAATTCATATCTGATACATTCCTGAAAAAATTCATACAGTGCATTACTTTTTAATTAGCGTGATGATCGAATCAAACGACGACAATAAAAAATCATTCCCGTCATCAGGGCAGTGATAATAATTGGCGCCAGCCATAACATCCCCATAGCAGTTATTCCATCGGCAAGAAAATACGCATACACAAGAAAAGGAACATTACTAACAGTGGCAATAAAAAATAGTGTTGTTGAAATTGATTTGCGCATTAACAACGCAATAGAAGCCAATAATCCACCCCAAATACAAATGGTAATTCCAATATTCACCAACAAGGGAATGTTGGAGAAAAAAGCAACTTGCATTTCATTCATACCATTGGCTTTGTAATAGTCATCGCCCTGAGCAAAACCCATTGCACTATCAAAAGATGCTGCAAGACTGTAGAGCAGAAAAATTCCACCTAATACCCATGCGTGCCATGGCAAACCGGATCTTTCTGGTTTTTCATGTTTTAAATTTGTAGACATTTGGCATCCTTATTTTATTTTCAGATTAAATTAATTTGCAGATTAATTTTTTGCAGCTGATCTCCAGGGAGCACCCGCTGCTTTTACATAATTGTGATAGACATATTTCCAGGGAATTGAAATGGGTGTGAGGATGATGCCCATTACGCAGGCAAACATAACGCCTGAAGCATATTCATCCAGACCCACACTCATCTTCATTGGCAAAGCGAAGGCAATTACCCATGTGGATTTCCAGATGATTTCAATTAACAGGACAGGGATCATCTGCAAGGGATAGCGAAGTCCAAGCAAACTCAATAATGAATAGGCCACCAGCATGGACTGCACGACTGCGTGAGAATCACCAACACGGTTGTCAGCAAATAACACCGCTGGCCAAACAGTTGAGGCCAAGCCAACAACCATTAGTAGATACATAGCCCTTAATAGGTAAAGCCGAAATTGGGAGACCTGCGACATATAACACCCTTGTTGATTTACTGTTATACATAACTATAACACCATATTTAATGTGCGCAAGCTCTTTTTTTCTCGACCCATAAAAAAGGCCGACCCGAGGGCCAGCCTTATAACGGCAACAAGTCCGAGTCAGCACTAA
>CBFGPN010000286.1:0-3043 GCA_965650675.1 uncultured Cellvibrio sp. | reverse complement strand
TGGCTAGATAGCTCAGCCGGTTAGAGCACAGCACTCATAATGCTGGGGTCGGCGGTTCAAGTCCGCCTCTAGCTACCAAATAAGCCAAAGGGCTTACAGAAAAAACTCTGTAAGCCCTTTTTTATTGGGAAAAATATCGGGCTGAGATGTTAACGTCAATAGTAATCAAGCCAATCTGTTAACATCAAACCCGAAATACATTCACCCGAAAAAAACATCATGCAAACACCAGATCATTGCGCAAAACCTGAATTAATGTCGGTTGAAAATGCTATACACAACATTCAACAAGCCATTCAACCTGTAATTGAAGCCGAAGTGGTTGATTTACTGGATGCGCTTGACCGTGTAGTGGCAGAAAATGTTTTTTCTGCGATTGATGTTCCTGGTTACGATAATTCGGCGATGGATGGTTATGCATTGTGTGTGGAGGATGATCGAACAGAATTTAACGTGATTGGACAATCGTTGGCGGGGCATGTTTTTTCGGGTGAATTAAAAAGCGGGGAATGCATTCGGATTATGACGGGGGCGGTCATTCCTGCAGGTGCGAATGCTGTGGTGATGCAGGAACAGGTTAGTG
The DNA here is from genome assembly GCA_965650675.1 of uncultured Cellvibrio sp. Classification (GTDB taxonomy): domain Bacteria; phylum Pseudomonadota; class Gammaproteobacteria; order Pseudomonadales; family Cellvibrionaceae; genus Cellvibrio. The sequence goes on along the minus strand of CBFGPN010000286.1, from coordinate 2,460 downwards.
TTGCTGATAACAAAATTTTCTTAAATATTATTGCCAAACCTGGCGATAATATTCGTAAAGCAGGGGAAGATTTAGCGAAAGGCAATCTGGTATTGGCAAAATCACATCGCATAACGCCTGTGGATATTGGCTTATTGGCATCACTCGGCATTTCACGACTCATTGTATTTCGACGATTGCGAGTTGCAATTTTATCGACCGGTGATGAATTAACACCGATCAATCAATCGCTTGAACCTGGAAATATTTACGATTCAAATCGTTATGTTTTACATGCCCTGCTTAAACGATTAAATGTTGAGATTATTGATGCAGGTTTAATTGCAGATGATTATCAAAAAATAAATAACGCCATTCAAAACGCGATGGCCGTTGCTGACGTGATCATTACCAGCGGTGGTGTTTCTGTAGGCGATGCAGATTACACCAAACAAGTATTGATGGAATCAGGCGAAATTAATTTTTGGAAAATTGCCATGAAGCCGGGAAAACCTTTTGCATTTGGAAGATTGGGAAGAGGTTATTTTTTTGGATTGCCAGGGAATCCAGTTTCAGCGGTGGTTACTTATCATCAATTGGTTTTACCGGGATTGCGCTGGTTGGCCGGTGAGATTTTTTCTGTGCCGCCTTCAATAATAGCGACCGCTTCCAGCGCACTGAAAAAACAACCCGGTCGGAAAGATTTTCAACGTGGAATATTATTCGGGGACAACCAACAAAATCTTGTCAAAACCACCGGCATGCAAAGCTCGGGGATGCTCAGCTCCGTGGCAAAAGCCAATTGTTATATTCTTTTGGACGCTGAACGTGGATCAGTTAAAGAAGGTGAAACTGTTGAGGTTTTACCTTTCGATAAATACATCCAGTAAGAGTTTCGCAAGAACCCTGCTGTTAAAAAATTCAAATGAAGTCAAGAAGCTGGATTAACTTCGTTGGTCTACGGCTCCCACCTTCGCAGGGATGACGAAAGGAAGCTAAACATCTGCGTTAAATTATTTCTTCAATCGGAATTAAATACCTGCAATACATCCATAGAAGTAATAACACCTATGACAATTTTATTGTCTGTCACAAAAACACGGTGAATGTGTTTTTCAAGCAATAATGCCAACACATTTTTAAGCGAAGTATCTTTTTCTACAGCAATCACTTCACGCGTCATGATTTGATGTACTGTACAGTTTTTGTCTGCATCTTTAACCCAGCTGCGCAAATCATTTTCATTGATGTCCTGGCCTGTATTTTCACGATAATAATTTCTTAACACTGCGCCTTTGTCTGACTCTTCCATACTATTAAAGCGAAACACATCGCCCACGCTGACCACACCAACCAATTCATGGTCAGATGCAATGACCGGTGCAGCAGATATTTGATGCTTGATAAAAAAATCAGCCAATCGATGAATAGTCCAACCTTCGTAAACCATCAGCAAATCAGGGCACATAATATCTTTGGCGGTCAGGGTTTTTACTATGTCGGCACTCATGTGTCTCTCCCGTAAAAAGTTTTATGTACTTAGCATAGCGGCAGATACAGTAATTTCCATTCGGGATCTACATAAACAATCCTTGCCCGCCTTCAATTAATAATTTGACACCCGCCAATAACAACAAGCCATAACTGATCCAATAAAACATGCCGTCCGATACTTTTTTATGCAGATAAAAGCCGAAAGCCACCCCTATAGGCGCAAGAGGCAACAACACCAGCGAGGTATAAAATGCCTCAAGGTTCAATTGGCCAAGAGCAACATAAGGAATCAACTTAATAAAATTGATAATGGCAAAAAATACTATAGTTGTTCCGGCGAGCAGTGACTTGGACATACGTTGAGGCAACAAATAAATAGTAACCGGTGGCCCACCGGCATGTGCAATATAACTGACATAACCTGCCAGCGCCCCCCAAAAACTTCCCGCTATTTTATTCGGGGATTGTTGTTGCAGTTGTTCAAGGTAGTGTTTACCCCAAAGATAATGAATAACAAAAAAAATGGACAAGCAACCCACACCAAAACGAATCACATCTGCATTGGCCATTTCAAATGTAAGTGCACCCGCAATAGTGCCTAATAGCGCACCGGGTAATAAGATTCGCAGATTAAGTTTGTCCCAAACTCCACGGAAATTTTTTAAACTGAAAATATCCATGATACAAAGAATGGGCAACAGAATTGCGGCGGCAAGACGTGGATCTATCATCAAAGAAAGCAAAGGGACGGCGAGCATTCCCAAGCCGCCGCCAAATCCACCTTTGGACATACCAACCAGAAATACCACCGGAATGGCCAATAAATAAAACCAGGGATCAGTAATCATCACATATCAACATCTGTATAAAAAATGCAGCATGCTGAAAAATTTTGAAAAATAAAAGCATATTTATTGTTAATTAAAAATCTTTGCACGAATCATATTTATTCGTCGCCTTTATATTTATTCGTCGCCTTTATATTTG
>CBFGPN010000285.1:0-3050 GCA_965650675.1 uncultured Cellvibrio sp. | reverse complement strand
TACACATCGGCTTATGCATTTAATCATGGGATGGAAGCAGACAAATTGATTCAGGAACAACCGGTAACTTCACTCGGAATAGAAATTGGCGAAGATGTATGGATAGGCGCAAATACCGGCATACTGGACGGCGTCAAGATCGGCAACAAATCAGTTATTGGTATGGGATCAGTAGTCACAAGATCTGTTGCCAGCGGATTAAAAGTTGCAGGCAATCCTGCAAAAGAAATTGGCCACAGAGTAATAATGTTGTAATTATTGGAGTCTGTTATGCGTAAAAAAATATTATTTTTAGCACAATTTATGCTGGTACCCTTGATGATTTTCAGCTTCCAACTTTATGCAGATGACAGCCAGCTTAAAGCAGTTATCATCGAAGATTTAGGCTGGATGGATAAAAATAAAATGCAACAACAAGAAGATCAAATCAACGCGCTTGCAAAATCCAAACTGGGTTTAACGATTCATAAAAACTGGGATGATATCGCACTACTCCAACAAATTATTGATCGCAAACTGGTTACGGCCCGTGACTCATCCACACAAGAGGCTATGGGCGTGGTGCTGGGTAATATTATGCAAGCAGATTTTCCATCGCATTTGCAATGGAAAATCTACAAAGACAAATTGGGAAGATCAAAAGCACTTTGTATAAAAGGTACAGAAGAATGTTTATTTCCAGTCACCATGTTATCGCGTCGCATGCGCCTGGAAATGGAAATAAAAGTAGCCGATGTTTATAAAGGTGCCATTGAGCAGGTTGCGGAGAAACTACCTAAAATGCCTTATGGGGATGGGTTATTGCATAGTTTGAAACGATAAGAGATTTTGCGAGTCCCTCCCTTTGAAAAAAGGGAGGCGGAGGAGGGATTTAAAATGGTCAAATTTTCTGAGATTTTAAATCCCCCCTACCCCCCTTTTTCAAAGGGGGAAACTAACTCAAACCCTCGCTTCCAAATTCCCCTGCTGTACTAACACCTCTCGAATTTTTTCCGCTGTTCCTTTCAGCTGATCAGCATCTGCATTTTTTGCAAAAGCAAAACTTAAATCATTCATTGAATCCATAGGCACCAAGTGTATGTGAGTATGTGGAACCTCCAAACCTGCAATCATCAGTCCTACACGTTTTGCCGGGTAAGCAATTTTTAATGCATTGGCAATTTTGTGGCTGACCTGCATTAAATGCGCAGCCAGATCAACAGACAAATCACTCCACTGATCAATTTCCTGCCGGGGTATCACCAATACATGCCCTTGACGTATGGGTTGAATGGTTAAAATCGCTACAGACTTTTCATCTTTCCACACAAAATTGCCCGGGATTTTCCCTTCCATAATTAATGTGAATACACTTGCCATTTTTGCTACCTTTTTAATTTAAAAGTTATTTACCCTCACCCAGCCCTCTCCCGGAGGGAGAGGGGATTTGACTCCCTGATGTATTCGCTACGAAGTAATTTAATTCCCTCTCCCTCCGGGAGAGGGTTAGGGTGAGGGCTTCAATAAACCGCCGTCCCCCTTTTCAACAATTCCCTCGCCAATCGTTCATCCAGTTGCGTAACAGTTTCATCGTCAATTTCGATAAAGGCAATTGGAAAATCGCGATAATACTTTTGTTTATCCAGATCTTCCATTATGGATTGTGCAATTGATTTTGATTGCGAATCAGCCCAGGATTCCAAACACAACGACTGTTGTGGCAAATAAAAATCAGCGATGATTTCTTTATTATCGATTTCAATTGGATAGTGATGTGCGTGTGAAACACCGGCAAGATATAACCAGTTGTCGATACGCAATTGGATTTGCGATTCAACCACATGACCATCCAAACTGCGAAACGGCAATTGTAAATCTTTTGCATGAACTTGCGACAAATAAAAGCCCACCCAGGTTTCTTGCAATAAACTTTCTGGCCAGGTCACATAAGGAATACCCGATTGCTCAGCTTCGTGTTGTTGCCCACCCAAATCAGCACCTTTATCAGTTAGCAGCCACCCGTGTAGATATTTTTTGATTAATCCACGCTCTGCCAGAATTAAATTCACCAGACGTGCAGGCAGCTCCCATTTTTGTCCTATATGTGTTGCCGACAAAGGTGCTTCAGGCAAGAGTTTTAATAAGGGATGATTTTTGATGTTTTCAGGCCACGCAATATATTCACCATATTTGGGATGATTTACATAAATCCCGCCTTCAAATTTTCCCTTTTCAGTTAACTGCCAGTGACTATTCACTTTAATAATCCAGCCACCTTGCGCCAGCAAAATAAATAATTCCTTGCTTTCTTTACCAATCGACTTGGCCAATGCGGTTGTTGAAAGATGTTTGTCGGACATTTTATTTCCTGTAATACTACGCGCTGTTTTTTCTAACAAGTTGAATACTAATGCCTATTTGGATCGATGGTGATGCCTGCCCTCGCCCGGTGAAAGAAGCCATATTTCGCGCAGGTCACAAAAAACAAATTGTGGTCAAACTGGTTGCCAACCAATATATCCCGATTCCCGCGTCACCTTTTATACAATTTATCCAAGTGGAATCTGGCTTTGACAAAGCTGACAACTTCATTGTTGAACAAGTCTCCTCCATAGATCTGGTCATCACAGCCGACATACCGCTGGCCGCTGGCGCTATCGAAAAAGGAGCTGCAGTCATTAATCCTCGCGGTGAACAATATACCAAAGACACTATTGGTGCACGCCTGACCATGCGTAATTTTAACGAAACGTTGCGTAACAGTGGCTTATTACTCCAGGACGGCCCGGCTGCTTATAATCAGAAAGACATGCATAGTTTTGCTGCCGCTCTTGATAAATGGATACAGAAAACTTTGATGAAAAATTCGAAATAATTAATTTTGCTGTTACAACTTTTGAATATTTTTTGAAAGAAAATGTGCCAATAAACTGAATTAGATAATCTGCGTCACTTTTTCAAACCACGCAACTTGTTTTATCCGGATTCGCTATGTTAGCCTTCTGCACACAAAAATAATTGATGTTAAAAGTACTATCAACTCTTGTGTTTTCTAATCTGTTTTTTCATTG
>CBFGPN010000284.1:0-3094 GCA_965650675.1 uncultured Cellvibrio sp. | reverse complement strand
CGTCCGACCTGCCGCTTAGGAGGCGGCTGCTCTATCCAACTGAGCTACCGGAGCAAAGTAAAAAAGTGGGCGCATTATATGCGAGATTTTAAATCCCCCCTAGCCCCCTTTTTCAAAGTGGGGAACGATTCCCTACTTAAAAAATACCTCGCATAAATTTGTACTTTTATTAAATGTACAAAATTATTTTCATAAGGATTTTTTGTTGTGATTTTGGTTGAGTTTTATTCAAGAAGGGAGTCGTCCCCCCACTTTGAAAAAGGGGGGCTGGGGGGATTTATCAAGCCTTCGCAAGCGTATAAGACCCTGTTGCCTGATTTTTGCTGGCACCATTAGCGCCATAAAGGGATGGTGCTGCGACTTGCCCGCGGATCAAATTCAAAATATGCCCGAAGGTTTTTTCCGAGCGCGATATGAGTTTGCCATTTACTTGATTGAGTGCCTGACATTCTTCGTAACAAGCCACTACTGTTTGCCATTCGGATTCAAGTGGTTTGGTGAGAGGATGGCGATTGAGGAATTGGCTCCAACCTTCGGCGGTTTGCGGTAAATTCAGTTTAGCCAGAACCTGTGCGCGAAACTTGACTTGTTGGGAAATTTGCTCGATCAATTGAATTTTGCGTTCAATTAATGCTTGCATAGGCGCGAGCTGGCGTTTTTCCAGACAATCACGTTCTTTAATTAAACAGTCAGCCAATTCATGGAGAGCCGTTTTATCTTGCTCGATCATTTGGCGAAGTGAATTAATATCCATAGCAACCTCTATCTTTAAGCGAAAAATTAGCCTGCCTCACAACCTTGGGGTGTTGTTTGGCCACAACAAAGTTTTACCCGAGCAATTCTTCCTGATTGAGCAGAGCTTCAGCGATCCGCTCGGGGTTAACATGAAACTTGCCTTCTGCAATAGCCCGGCGAATTTCATTTACTTTTTCCAGATTAACGTCTGGAGATGAATCAATTTTGGCTTGAAGCTGGCCTAATTTTTTTGCTTCCTGACTCAACTGCACCTGATCAGCTGATGCCTTGGCATCGGGTTTGGTTGCGTCAGTTGTTGCCGGAACTGCCGGTTCGACAGGGCTGGAGGTACGACGAGTACCTTTTGGCGCGCTGCCACCTATGGTGTTGTTGGTATCAAAATTCATGATCAAATCCCCAAGTGAGTAACGTAAATCAGATAAAGGTCGGTGACTGGATTAAGGTCTCCCTCAAGGCTATCGGCCGTTTATCTGGTTCCTTTAATCTATTTTTGAAATATTTACAGTATTTCGACTGCTGCCTGACCCACAACCCTGGCACTGATAATTCTGTCAGATTGATTGTTTCTTACCTTGATGTGCTGCCCCAGCTTGCCATCCGTCATAGCGGTTCCCTGCATCACAACTTTAATACTGCCGGATTTGGCAGTGATGCTGACGGTTTCCCCGCGATTAACAGTTTTGGGTTGGTCGAGGAATGTGGATCGGATTGGATCGCCCGCATTGATTTGTCTTTTGGCGGCTTTACCGACAACATCCCGAAGTTGCACAGGCTCGCCCGACACCAGACTGATATCACGAGTTTCAAACTTCAGGTCAGCCTGTTCAAGTAAATCACCTCGTGATATCTGAACTGCAGCAACCAGTACAGGCCTGTAGATATCCACTTGGGCCGGAAGATGAAAAGTCCATCCCGGGGAATCATCACATCGACAATTTACCGTCACCTGACCACCAATACCGGCAGAGTCTTGCAGGCTGAAGGCAACTTCCTGTTTGCAGGCGGCTAAATTTAACCGTCGGTCAAACAGTCCCAGTTTTATTTCAAGCCGGTTATTGTTTTCGGATTGGTAATGATCAAGCAGATAAACTTCGGCTTGTTGGCGTAAATGCGCAAGATTGTGCGAACCAACCTGTGCTTGCAGCGAATTACCCAGTCCCAACATAAAAAGACCCGTTATGCCAAACAACCCGGATTGTATGGAACAAATCTTTTTAAAATAACTTTTTAAATAACTGGGAAGATTCATTTTTTGTCCTATGCTCTACTTCAGATGACTTGGAAATCTCTAAAGCGCGACAGATTTCTGCCGTTATAAGGTCAACAAAGCAAAAGCTATGCCTTTATTAGACAAGATTGAATCAAACCGAGGTGAACAATGGCCGGCGTAATGGATAGTGTCAACCAGCGCACGCAATTGGTAGGTCAAAATCGTTTGGAACTTCTGCTGTTTCGTTTGAATAGCCAGCAGTTGTACGGAATCAACGTATTTAAAGTCAAAGAAGTTCTTCAATGCCCTCCGCTTAACGCAATTCCCGGGCGCAACCATGTTGTTCGCGGTGTCGCCCATATACGTGGCGGAACCATACCGATTATGGATTTGAACCTGGCAATAGGCCGTAAAGCCTTAACCGAAATTGAAAGCTGTTTTGTGATCATCACTGAATACAACCGAACCGCTCAGGGATTTCTGGTGCGCTCTGTTGAACGCATTGTGAATATGAATTGGGGTGATATTCATCCTCCGCCCAAAGGTGCCGGTAAGGAACATTATCTGACCGCAGTCACCCAGGTTGAAAATCAACTGGTTGAAATTATTGATGTGGAAAAAATTCTGGCTGAAGTGTCTCCTATGAAAGAAGATGTCTCTGCTGGAATCATTGAAGATGGAATTGCCGAAAAAGTTGTGCAAAAACATGTTCTGATTGTTGATGACTCCACCATCGCACGCAAACAAATTCAACGTGTTGTTGAAGGTATGGGTATACAAACCACGACCAAAAAAGACGGTGCGGAAGCATTGAATTATTTGAAAGAGTTGCTGGCGGCGGGTAAGAATCCCTATACAGAATTGGTGATGATTATTTGTGACATTGAAATGCCGGAAATGGATGGCTATACCTTCACTGCTGAAGTTCGCAACAATGCTTCACTTAAAGATTTACATATAGTGCTGCACACCTCCTTAAGTGGTGTGTTTAATGAAGCCATGGTGAGAAAAGTGGGTGCAGATGATTTTCTGGCAAAATTCAATCCTGATGAATTGGCAAAAAGAGTAAATGATCGGGTACTGGCGATAACAGGCGAAAGTTTGTTACCGGGTGAATAAGATTACTAA
>CBFGPN010000283.1:0-3122 GCA_965650675.1 uncultured Cellvibrio sp. | reverse complement strand
GTTCATTTGCGTCAAACCATGCATCTTGAAAAACAAACTCACCTATAATCCGGTTCAAGATAATAAAGCGCAACTGCGCAATAGATAATCATTGTGAGCAACCTATGAAAAAATCTTTGACTGTGCATTCTTGTTTCATGTTTAGTCTTGTCGTTAACAGTTTGTTATTAACCGCTTGTGAAAAATCACAAAATCAAAAAGACGCTGCAATATCATCCAGTTCAAGCGCATCCAGCCTTGCACTGGAAATCACAAAAATTACTGCAGAAGAAGCGAAAAAAACAGCGAACGAAATTGAGCAACAAGTTCCCGTCACTCTCGACAAAAGTATGAAAGCTGAACTCTGGGCTTCTGAAAAATTAATGGGTGATACAGTAGCCATTCATGTGGATGACAAAGGGCGTATTTGGGCGGGTATTACGCAACGCAGCAATAATTCTGAATTTGATATTCGCCGTGTGCCGCAATGGGAAGATGCTTCGATGACATTTAATAACATTGAAGATCGTCGGCAATTTTTGAAGACAGAATTATCTCCGGAAAAAAATATCAAGGACGATCAAATTCCTGATCGAAACAAAGATGGCAGCATCGATTGGCGCGACCTTGCTGTAATGACAGAAAAAGTCATTCGACTTGAAGATACCCAGGGATCCGGAAAAGCTGATTTTGTGCAAACAGTGGTGAATGATTTCCATACTGAAGTCACTGATGTGATTGGTGGAATCTTTTATCACGAACCATCAGATGAATTATTTGTGAACGTGGCACCTGATGTGTGGCGCATGAAAGACACCAACAAGGATGGCTTTATGGATCAAAAAACTTCCATCGCCCATGGGTTTGCTGTGCATATAGGATTTAGTGGTCACGGGCTTTCAGGTGCTATGCAAGGGCCTGATGGCATGATTTATTCCAGCATGGGGGACATAGGCACCAGCATTACAGATTCCAGCGGAAAAAAATGGCATTTTCCCAACGAAGGGGTGATTGTTCGTAGCGAAGTGGATGGCAGTAATTTTGAAGTATTTGCATCGGGGTTGCGTAATATTTATGAATTTTCATTTGATCAATACGGAAATTTCATCAGCGTGGATAACGATGGCGATCATGTCGGCGAATACGAACGTCTGGTGCATTTAATTGAAGGTTCTGATTCCGGCTGGCGAATTAATTGGCAGCTGGGAAAATATAAAGATCCGAAAAATAATAACTACAAAATCTGGATGGATGAAAATTATTACACTCCGCAATTCAAAGGTCAGGCGGCGCATTTATTACCACCCGTTGCACCTTATCACGCGGGCCCCACAGGTATGACATACAACCCTGGCACCGCATTAACCGATCAATGGCGCGATCATTTTTTTGTGGTGGAATTTGTTGGTTCGGCTGCACAGGCAGGCATCAATGCTTTCACCCTCAAACCCAAAGGTGCCTCATTTGAATTAGCCAGTGATAAAAATATTTTTCGCGGTGTGTTGCCAACCGGTTTGGATTTTGGCCCCGATGGTGCACTTTATTTAAGTGATTGGATTGAGGGCTGGGGTTTAAAACAAAAAGGTCGTATTTGGAAATTGGATACACCGGAAACAGCAGGCAATCCACTGCGTACAGAAACTAAAAATTTACTGGCGCAAGATTTTCAGGCATTCAGTGTTGAACAATTAATTCAATATTTACAACACAGCGATATGCGGGTAAGGCAAAAATCCCAATTTGCGCTGGTGGCAAAACAACAAACCGAAACGCTGCAACAAATTGCAACCACCAACACTCATCAACTGGCACGCATACATGCTATTTGGGGACTGGGCCAACTCGCGCGTAAAAATCCAGTTGAAAATCCGGTGCTGATCCGGTTATTGCAAGATACAGATTCAGAAATTCGTGCGCAGTCTGCAAAAGTATTGGGCGATGCACGTGTTGTATCCGCTACTGAACAATTAATTCCGCTGCTGGTAGATAAAAATCCTCGCGTACAACTTTATGCAGCACAAGCATTGGGCCGTATTGCCAATACAGCCGCAATCAAACCACTCATTGATATGCTCGCAAAAAATAATGAACAGGATGTTTACTTGCGACATGCAGGCACTATTGCATTGGCACGCATTGGCGATGAAAAAACACTGGCTGATCTTGCAAATCATCCAGCAGAAGCTGTGCGTATTGCCGCAGTAGTGGCTCTGAAAAAATTAAACAGCCCTGCCCTTGCACATTTTTTACAGGATAAAAGCGAATTTGTTGTCACCAATGCGGCACGTGCAATTAACGATGATGTGTTGGTGACTGACGCTTTACCTGCACTGGCAGCATTACTGGATAAACCTGTATTTATTAATGAACCTTTACTGCGTCGCGCAATTAATGCCAACGTTTATGCCAGCACCAACACCGCAGAACAAGCTCAAAGATTGATTCAATTTGCACAACTGGAAAAAATTTCCGGACATTTGCGTGCAGAAGCAATTAACAGCCTGGCAGTTTGGGCAGAAGGCTCGGTTTATGATCGCGTGAGTGGCGTTTATCGCGGTGCAATCCGTCATCCGGAATCCGAAGCAGTTAACGCACTCACCAAGGGTTATACAAAACTGTTGCAGGATAAAAATGTTGTTGTACGTGAAGCCGCTATCATAGCGTTGAACAAACTCAACATACAAAACGCCAATCAAGAGCTAATCGTATTACTCAAAAAAGATCCCGCATCAAAAGTGCGCATTGCGGCATTGCAAGCTTTAAAAAAATTCAATCACCCGCAAATCAGCGATCTGGTATTTGTTGCTTTACAAGATAAAGAACAAATTGTTCGCATGACAGGCCTGGGTATGGTGCCCGAGTTAAACATGCCAGTCAGTCAAAGTGTCGACATGCACAGATTATTATTAAAAAATGGAACAGCAGGCGAACAACAAGCGGCTCTACTGTCATTAGCAAATATTAAAGCGCCAGAAGCTGATCTGCTATTTCGTGAACAAATGCAACTATTACTGGAGGGGAAAATAGCACCTGCAGTACAACTTGAATTAATAACGGCTGTTGAAAAAATGGATTCGCCGGAATTAACACAATTGCTGGCTACTTATGAAGCGAAAAAAGATAAACAAAATCCACTTGATGTC
>CBFGPN010000282.1:0-3148 GCA_965650675.1 uncultured Cellvibrio sp. | reverse complement strand
CTGGTACAGGTTATTCTGTATTGCAAATTGTTGCTGCATTTGAAGTCGCCAGCGGCAAAAAAGTCCCTTATAAAATTGTGGCGCGTCGTCCAGGTGATATTGCCAGTTGTTTTGCTGATCCTAAAATTGCAAAACAGGAATTGGGTTGGCAGGCGCAATACGATTTAACGCGTATGATGCAGGACACCTGGCGTTGGCAATCGAATAACCCGCGGGGTTATGAAAAATAAATTGTATTGCCAGCCATAAAAAATGCCGACGGAAGTCGGCATTTTTTATTTTGGATATGGGTTTTGGATCAAACCAAATCTTTGTCTGTTGCGAAAGACAGTGCAAAGGATTTTGGGCCTACATTCACCGCACCGGTCATGCTCATCATGGACAGCATGGTTTTGATGTTGTGACGTGCGCAGAAATTACGGAATTCAACCATTATGGGTTCATCCTTTATTTCTTCCAGCAAACCACCATAGCTCATGGCGATAACTTCACTGGTCAGGCCCATGGGGATTTGTTTTTTGACATGCTCAAACAGTTTTTCCAGTGCGCCGTGGAATCCTTTACCCGTATCAATTTTATCTGTCTCACCTCGATAAAGTTGAACTATGGGGCGAATGTTTAACATGTTGGCCAATTGAAAATTAACCCATGAAATATTGTTGTCTGCTTTACGTAAATGACGACGGTCGCGCATGTAGGACAAATCATTCGGGATGATATATCCGTAAACCTGATCGCGCATATTATCTATTTCCCTCAAGGCGCGGTTGATTGGCATATTGTCGTTGTGAATGCGTTTTACCAATTCGTACACCATCAATGCATGGCCGGTAAACATTGACATAGAATCATAAAGACGAATGCGAAAGGGGGTTCGTCCAGGTTCGCTTTTTTCCATTTCCCTGAATTTGGGTTCATTCACCAATGCAGCTTCCGATACTCGTTTGTAGACTTCACTTTTACGACTGTTGATGGTGATGACTTGCACCAGATCATACTTGGGGAGAAGTTTTTCCCGCAAAATATCAGTCATGTCATCCACAGACAAAGGGTCTGATTGCGCGAGACCGTATTGGTCTTTCGAATGATTTTTATAAAAGTTCAGCATGGTTTCCGGATCGCGATAATCCAGCGTCTCACCATTTTTGTGTTTGATATAAATGGGCAGTACTTGAATATTGTGTTGCTGAATAAACTTTGCTGGCAAATCACAAGTTGAATCGACTGCTATGCATGTACGGTTTGACATAAACTTATCCTCTTGTAACAGACATACTGGTGATAAATAATTTTTTCCGGATGTTGTCAGTTTGGACAAGGAACCGCTTTTCCGACAGTCGCGATTGGCGGCGAAATTTGTGCGGAATAGAGGAAACTTATGTGAGACATGTCTCACATAATGGCGGATATATTTTATGGTGTGGTGATAAAACTAAGCGGACAGGGGTATGGCAAATTGAAATTTGGCACCGCCCAGAGATGACCGGCTCACCTGGATTTTACCGTTGTAGCCTTGAACAATATCGGCCGCCACTGCAAGGCCAATACCCTGACCTGGCAAATTGGTGTCCAGTCGCTGACCTCGTTTTAGAATACGTTCCTGATCTTCCAGGGGAACCCCTGGGCCATCATCTTCTATGGTGACCCAGAGATGGGTTTCATCTTTGTAACTGCTGATGAGTACTTGTGAGCGCCCGTATTTACAAGCATTTTCAAGCAAGTTGCCAACCAGTTCCATCATGTCCTGTTCGTCACCCATCAAGGTCGAATGAGGAGCAAGTTGCCTGTCTATTTGGATATTTTTGTGTGCATACACTTTTTGCAGTGCCCTGATTAAACGATCAACCAGAGGCTCCAGACGTGTTCTGCGCACAGTACCGGTTTGCTGGCTGGATACTGCCCGTTGCAACTGGTAACTGATCACTTCGTTCATGCGTTGTATTTGATCATGTACCAATTGTTGGGCGCCGCGTTCATTGGTCAGCTGCCCCTGCAAGACGGCCAATGGGGTTTTCAAACTGTGGGCAAGATCGGCAAGACTATTGCGATAACGCGTGCGCAAGGAATGTTCCCTTGCCAATACCTGATTCAAATTATCGATCACCTTTTGCAGTTCTTTGGGGTGTTTGCCTTCAATTTTATTGGTGTCGCCACTTTGCATGGCTTCCAATGCCAAGGCTAATTTATTCAGAGGGCGCAAACCGAATCTTAAAATGATGGTTTGTGCAATTAATAGGAAAAGTGCAGCCGCGCCCAGCCATCGCCAGAGTTCACCTCTATAAGCAGCGAGTTCCGAGCGAAATGTTTTACCGCTGTGAATGACCACAAATCGAAAAGGATGCGACTGGTTTTTGGCATCTTCCCAAAGCACATCATAATGAGCCACAAAGTAGTCCCGCCCTTCGATAGGCAATTTATCCATAATCATTTTTCCGGGCGTATTGCTGTGTGAGAGCTGGCTGTATTCCGGGTGGTCACGCAGTGATGCGGAATTTGAACTCCAGACAATTTCTTTTTCATCATTGAAAATATAAGCATAGAGTCCTGAATTGGGGCGTTCAAAATCCGGTTCTATTAAGGTGAGCGGCATACGCAATCCCTTGCGTTTGGGGTTATTCGCATCTGGCATTTCTGCAACGCTGAATAGCAAGTTGATGTGTCCCCGTAATCGTGATTCTTCTGCTTCAATCAATCCTTGGTAAAAAGCGCGATCCAGAAAAATCCCTGTTATGCCCAAAAAGGACGGCAATAAAAAAATAGAAGCAAAGAAAAGGCGTGATGAAATGGAAGCGAAGGGCGATCTCATTGTGCTATGTCTGGATTAAACCTGTAACCCAAGCCACGCTGGGTTGAAATTAAATTCAGACTGGAATCCGGATCCAGCTTTTTACGCAAGCGCCCGACAAATACTTCAATCACATTGCTGTCGCGGTCATAGTCCTGAGCATACAAGTGTTCAGTCAGTTCCAGTTTGGAAATATTTTTTCCAGGATGCATGGCTAGATAAGTCAGAGTGTTGTATTCAAAACTGGTGAGTTCCACTTCATGATTATCGCGGAACACACGCTTGGCATTAGTATCAATGCTGATTGGGCCGTAACGCAAAACAGGTGATGCATGACCGCTGGCGCGACGCAACAAGGCGTGA
>CBFGPN010000281.1:0-3158 GCA_965650675.1 uncultured Cellvibrio sp. | reverse complement strand
GAAAAAAGCTTGAAAGAGGAGATAGATAAAAAAACCTATTCTTATAAGGTGATTGCCGATCTTGATTTGGTGGATCCGGAAAAAACAACGGCCAAAGCCGTAATCAAAAACTCCCGGCAGAATAATATGGAGAAAGAATTAAGTATTATGGGTAATGACCACTGGCAGCTCAATTTCACTCCGGTAGAGATAGCAAAATATACTGTTAGTTTTGAGATGAATGGTGCAGGTTTGGATGGTGCACCGATTCAGGAAACCCTGCAAGCCGAAGAGTTTTATTTTCCCGATGAAGAAACTGTAAAAGCGGATGAAGCAGCAAAAGCTGCAGCCGAAAAAGTACCGGAAGAAATTGAAGTAGAAACTGAAGAACCCACTCCGCCTCTCGATACCAAAGAACCCGAAGTGGATGTGAAGGATCAGGCATCATCCTGGGTTTTATGCGCTGTGATAGCGGTATCCAATTTGTTATTAATTGGTTTGGGGTATCTGGCGTATCGTTTGTTGTTGGGTAAAAAATCGACTAATGACATGGATGAAATAGAAAAAACATTGAATATGGATGTAAAAAATATAAAACCTGAATCACCTGAAGAAACAAAAACAATTATTGACGTTTCGGAAGAAAGTGAAGCGCACATACCTATTAACGACAATCCTGCCAATAACAAGCCTGCCAAGATGCCAACGTCAAAATCAGAAGATGAAGATATGGCAGAAAATTTATTTCCACTGGATAATCTGGATGAGCCCGGCGATAAAAAGCCCTGAATAAAATCGCTATTGCTTCCATTAAAAATTTCAAATAGTTTACTATCCAGTAACTGTCTAATCTTGCCTTAACAAGCAAAAAATCGGAGAAGAATATGAAAATTGATATAGGTATTCCTGAAACAGAGCGTCTTGCGATTGCGCAGGGGTTGTCGCGGTTATTGGCTGATACCTACACGCTCTACCTGAAAACGCATAATTTTCACTGGAATGTTACAGGTCCCATGTTTCAAACATTACACTTGATGTTTGAAACACAATATAACGAATTGGCGCTGGCTGTTGATCAAATTGCTGAGCGCATTCGTTCACTAGGCGCGCCAGCACCGGGGACTTACAAACAATATGCGCAGCTCAGCAGCATTAAAGAAGATGAAGGTATTCCCAAGGCGCAAGACATGATCCGTTTGTTGGTTGAAGGTCAGGAAGCTGTAGTGAAAACGGCCAGATCCTTGTACCCGATAGTTGAATCTGCAAATGATGAGGCTACCGCTGATCTGCTAACGCAACGCATCCAACTCCACGAAAAAACGGCCTGGATGTTGCGCAGTATGTTGGAATAGAAATGCGACACAGGTTGCTCTTTACCATGTCCGGGAATAGTATTCACCCTGGCTTGGTGAAGAGTTTTTTTTATGGGAACCGCAATTTTAGTTTTATTTATTATTTGTGCTATCTATGTTCAATTGCGGGGGAAGATTCAGCATGAATTGATTTCCCGTAAAATAACCGATCATGCAAACTTTCTTGCCCCTGTTAATTGCCTTTTTTATGCTTTCTCAAAAAAAGGCAACTCAGTGTTTATTGATCCCGATGAATTTCCTGAATTGAAACTGTTGCAAAATAATTGGCAACTGATTCGTGATGAAGCCTTGAACCTCAATTCTGTTGCACAAATCAAAGCCTCTGATGATTTGGATGACCTTGGATTTAATTCTTTTTTCAGAACGGGTTGGAAGCGATTTTATCTAAAATGGTATGGTGCCAATTTAAAATCGGCCGAACAACTTTGCCCTGAAACTATCAAATTATTGAGTCAGGTTCCATCAATCAAAGGCGCCATGTTTACCATGTTACCGCCAGGTGCAAAGTTGGTAAGGCACCGTGACCCCTATGCGGGTTCTTTGCGTTATCACCTTGGTTTGGTAACTCCCAATTCGGATGACTGTTATATTTCAGTAGATGGTGAGCGCTATTCATGGCGTGATGGTGAAGCAGTTGTTTTTGATGAAACCTATATTCACTATGCTGAAAATAAAACAGATACCAATCGCATTATTTTGTTTGTGGATGTAAAGCGTCCGGTGAATTTCTTTTTAGTCGATTGGATCAATGAAATATTTTCACGTGTTGTTATAGCTGCTACTGCCACGAAAAATATCAAAGGCGATAAAGTTGGTTTGCTTAACCAGGCTTTTCGTTATTTATATCAAGTTCGTGTTTTGGGCAAAAAAATAAAAATGTTCAATCGACCGTTGTATTATTTTTTACAGTACGGTTTGTATATCGGGTTGATTTACTGGATTTTCTTTTAGTCGTCACGATCAACAATAATTCCGATGAAACCGTTTTCAATCATTTTTAATTTTCCCATTACTTTTCTTTTCAATTAATTGCTAGATCAATTCTTTCAATATCAGTATTGTCAGACAATTCCAATAGCAAAAATTGTTAATTGAAGGAAAAATAAAATGTATAAATCATCGGTCGTTGCTTATTGTTTTGGTTTGATTGGATTATTGGTTTGTATGGGTGTTCAAGCAGAGCATCCCATCAAATCATTCAAGGATATTCAATGGGCCGAGCCCAAAGGTTTTAAATTAACGGCAGATATTTATGTGCCGGAAATCAAAAAAAAGAATTTTCCGGTATTGATTATTTTTCATGGTGGTGGATGGTTGTTGAATTCAAAATCCATCATGACGGATATGTCGCAATACATGGCATCCAATGCCGAATTGATTGTAGTGAATATGAATTATCGGTTATTGGCTGATGTCAATAACACCACTACAGCTAACGAAATTGTTGAGGATGCTTTGGGTGCTGTTCTCTGGGTAAAAGATCACATCAAACAATACGGCGGCAACCCGAAGCAAATTGCAATTACCGGTGATAGTGCAGGTGGCCATCTGGCCTCTATGGTGATGTTTGCAGGCCGCTCATTGGAGTCGGATGGTTTTGCTGGTGATACCTTGGGTTTCAAACCAACTTATTTACCAAAAAATAAAACGGCTGAGCAAATTGCTAAAAAAGATGGTGCAAGAGTGCAAGCTGTTATTTTGAGTTACACCGCATTTGATTTATTGGGGGCTGCAAAAAATGGATTTGAAACCTCACAAAATATGTTTTGGAAATGGGCCAATGCTACTCCAAGGGGGTTATTTGGT
>CBFGPN010000280.1:0-3171 GCA_965650675.1 uncultured Cellvibrio sp. | reverse complement strand
CTTTTTCCAAATCGTCTATGCGCGCACGCGTTCATCGCCATGCCTATTCAGATTACGTCGTAATTAAGAAATTCAATGCCAGTGGTGATGTTATAGGAGAATATCGATTTATGGGGTTGTACACCTCAATGGTGTATAGCCTTAGTCCGATTGGTATTCCTTTAATTCGTGAAAAAGTTAATAAAGTTATTGAAAGAAGCGGGTTAAACCTTAACAGTTATTATGGGAAAAGTTTCAAACAAATTCTGGAAACCTTTCCGCGTGATGAAATATTTTTAAGCAATGGGACGGAGCTGTATGAAACCCTTATGGGTGTAGCACAGATTAACGAACGGGCAATGGTGAAGTTGTTTGTTCGTCGCGATTTGTTTGGAAAGTTTTTGACCTGTTTGATTTATATTCCTCGCGACTATTTTTCAACAAAAATACGTTTAAAAATACAAGAGCTAATAGGCAATATTTTGGGTACCAATGAGTGCGACTTCACCACATTGTATTCTGAATCCATTTTGGCTCGTGTTTATTTGGTATTCAAGCTGGGTAATCAGCCCGTTCCTGATATTGATATAAAACTGCTGCAGTCCAAAATTATAGAGATTGCCCGTTCCTGGGAAGATCAACTGCAATATTCTTTGATTGAATCCCAGGGTGAAGAGCAAGCTATGCGGTTATTGCATGATTATCGCAATGCATTTGCGTCTTCTTATCAGGAGCAGTTTGATTCGCGCAATGCTGTTCAGGATATTTTGATTATGGATTCCATGACGGAAACCAATGATATTGCTATGAGTTTTTACCAACCGGTCAGCGCTGCTGAACAGGAATTGCGCTTTAAAATATTTCACGAAAACAAAACTCTGGAATTATCAGATGTCATTCCGGTTCTTGAACATTTAGGGTTGCGGGTAATTTCAGAAAGTTCGCATGAAATTCGTCGTACCAATGGCGATTTTGTTTGGTTGCATGATTTTCATCTTGAGCATCACTTTTCATCTGAATTTGACATTCATAAAGTCAAAGATAACTTCCAGGATGCTTTTGCTGCAATTTGGCGTAAGCGAATGGATAGTGATCCATTTAATCGCCTGGTATTAAGTTGTGGTTTGCAGTGGCGAGAGGTGGTGTTACTGCGGGCATATGCATCTTACATGCGACAAACCCTGTTTCATTTTGCAGATACTTATATTGCCAATGCGTTGGTTAACCACGCAGGGTTAACCCGGTTATTAATCGATTTATTTAATACCCGGTTTGATCCATTGATCAACCACAACAACCAATCCAATCAAGATTTTATTGAAAGCTGTCGTCAAAAAATTCTGCAAGGTTTGAATCAAGTGGAAAACCTTAACGAAGACAGGATAGTGCGCCGCTATCTGGCCATGATTGATAGCAGTGTTCGCACTAATTTTTTTCAACGCAATAAAGATGGAACTGAAAAAAATTATTTATCAATAAAATTAAGTCCAAGAACAATTCCCGAAATACCTGAACCCCGGCCACTGTATGAAATTTTTGTGTTTTCACCGGAAGTGGAAGGTGTGCATTTGCGTTCTGCAAAAGTGGCACGTGGCGGTTTGCGTTGGTCAGACAGACTGCAGGATTATCGAACAGAGGTGTTGGGTTTGGTAAAAGCGCAACAGGTAAAAAATGCTGTGATAGTGCCTAATGGTGCAAAAGGCGGTTTTGTTTGCAAACGTCCACCACAAACAGGCGGGCGTGATGCTATTTTAAAAGAAGGCATAGAATGCTATAAAACATTTATTCGTGGATTATTGGATCTGACGGATAATCTGGTTGACGGAAAAATAAAATCACCGCAAAGCGTGATTCGTTTTGATGAAGATGATCCCTATTTGGTGGTCGCTGCTGATAAAGGCACTGCAACATTTTCAGATATAGCCAATAGCATTTCTGCTGAATATCACTTTTGGTTGGGTGATGCTTTTGCCTCCGGTGGCAGTCAGGGCTATGACCACAAAGCCATGGGCATTACTGCTCGCGGTGCCTGGATTTCAGTTCAGCGCCATTTCAAAGAAAAAAATATCAACATACAACAAGATCCCATTAGTGTTCTGGGTATAGGTGATATGTCAGGCGATGTTTTTGGTAACGGTATGTTGTTATCGCAATCGATTCATCTGGTTGCGGCATTTGATCACAGGCATATTTTTATTGATCCAAAACCGGATTCACTGAATAGTTTTATTGAACGTCAACGTTTATTTAATTTGCCTCGCTCAAGTTGGGCTGATTACGATACAAAATTAATCAGTGAAGGTGGCGGGGTATTCAGTCGCGATTTGAAATCAATCGCTATTACACCGCAAATGCAAACTCTGTTTGATATTCAATCTGCATCACTTACACCAACTGAATTAATCAGCGCTTTATTGAAAGCGCCAGTTGATCTTATTTGGAACGGTGGCATTGGTACTTATGTGAAATCCAGTATGGAATCCCATGCAGATGTAGGTGATAAAGCGAATGACAACTTGCGTGTTAATGGTAACGACTTGCGCTGTAAAGTATTTGGAGAGGGTGGCAATCTGGGTATGACACAGAGAGGCCGCATCGAATATTGTTTGAGCGGTGGCAGTTGTAATACAGATTTTATCGACAATGCCGGTGGAGTTGATTGTTCAGATCACGAAGTTAATGCCAAAATTTTATTAAATGAAGTGGTTGAAAATGGTGATCTGACGCAAAAGCAACGCAATCAGTTATTGGTTGAAATGACAGATAACGTTGCGCAGTTGGTGTTAAAAAATAATTACCGCCAAACCCAGGCAATCAGTGTTGCACAATCGGAAGCGTTTGCACGAAGTGCTGAATATCGTCGTTTTATGAATGCATTACAATCGGCTGGTCGTTTAAATCGCAAGCTGGAATTTTTACCCAATGATGATGTGTTGCTTGAACGTCAAACCCAGGGTAAGGGATTAACCCGTCCCGAGCTGGCGATTCTGGTTTCCTATGCAAAAGCGATGTTGAAAGAGGATTTAAGTATTTCCGATATTGCAGATGATGATTACATTGCCAATTTTATTGAAGGTGCTTTCCCGCAAAAGTTATCTGAACTTTATCCTGCTGCTATGCGTAAACACAGGTTGCGCCGCGAAATTGTTGCAACCCAAATAGCAAACGATATTGTCAATAATATGGGCATTA
>CBFGPN010000279.1:0-3177 GCA_965650675.1 uncultured Cellvibrio sp. | reverse complement strand
TGGCTGATGTGGCTGAAGGTATCAATAAACTGGCGACCTCTGCAGAGAAAGCAGCCATCAGCAGTCCGGAAAAATCGCCTGTTGCTGCAACATCTGATATGGCATTACTCAGTAAGCAATTGGCGAAATTAACTACACCAAAAGTGGAAGTGATTAATCAACCGGTAGAAGGTCTTGATAAAGTACTGCTGGTAATTGCGAATACTCTCGAGCATGCGATTATGCCCTTGGTGAGAAATATGGATAAAAAATTGGATATAGATTTGCGTAACCATGAAAAAATTGTCGAGGTATCTACGCAAATCAAAACTTTGCAGCAAGAGCTGGCAGCGAATAGAAAACCCAAGTCACCACCATCACCTTAAATGCAGCGGCTATCCTCAAAATTTCGCTGGTTATTTTTGTTTGCAGGGGTGATGGTTGCTGCACATATTTTCAATTGGGTATTTAACGGATGGTTGAACCAATTTGGTTTGTTGCCCAGACAATTGGAATCATTACCGGGCATTTATATAGCGCCGTTTCTGCACGGAAGTCTGGTTCATTTGATCAGTAATCTTGTCGGTTTTTTTATTTTTAGTAGTTTGTTGTTTGTGCATTCATTGCGGCATTATCTATGGAGCAGTTTTTTTATCATCACATTTACCGGAATACTGGTTTGGTGTTTCGGTCGCCCCGCGGTGCACTTGGGCGCAAGTGGCTGGATATTTGGTTTGTGGAGTTTAACCATTGCGACGGCATGGTTTGATCGTCGTTTTATCAATATCGTAATCGCATTAGTGGTGATATTTTTTTACGGCAGTATGCTCTGGGGTGTTTTGCCCAGCGATCCCACAGTTTCTTTTGAATCTCATCTTTTTGGTGCCGTTGCGGGCGTAGCGTTTGCCTTTATCCGATACCGTTTTTTTAAAAATAGATATTAGAGAATTATATGCGGCAGCAAGAATTGGAACACTGGTTAACTGCCAGTTTGGAAGATTTCAAATTAAGTCAGTCTGAAGCTTTGGAGTTGCGTGAAATATTACCCAGACTCGCAGATGACGATATTGCCTTTGCTCGTAATAAAGCATTTCAGCTTGCGCGAGAACCCATTCGGATGGGTGGTGATAATGCAGTTGCTATTTTACTTTGGTTGGAAAAACTCAATAAAACTATCGATAATTTTCGCCAATCCGAAACCTCATCCATAGCAGAAGCACATTTCAGTCCGGGCGAAGATTGTCGTCGCCAGTTGCTTGATTTATTAGTCAGTGCACGTGAGTCAATTGACATTAGTGTCTTCACTATTTCGGATGATAGGTTAACGGATGCCATCTATGCGGCGTATCAACGTAATATTCGTGTAAGAGTAATTACCGATAACGATAAAGCCAGAGACGAAGGCAGTGATATTTTTTATTTGATTGATAAAGGAGTCGATGTTCGAATGGATAAAACCGAAAATCACATGCATCATAAATTCGCGGTAATTGACAAGAAAATTCTGGTGAATGGCAGCTTTAACTGGACTCGTTCCGCATCGGATTACAATCAGGAAAATATTCTGGTTACCGACGAGGCCAAATTGGTGTCAGCTTATTTGAACGAATTCGAAAGCTTGTGGAAAGAATTTTCTTAATTTAAATTTATCAACAAAGGAGTAATACATGAAAGAAGCACGTGATTATTTGGAAATGTCGTTTCGTTCGATTCAATGTTTTTCCGACGATGGCAAGTTGGATGCACATGAGCTTGCCAAAATTTTGGAGATAGCAGAAAAAGACGGCAAGATTGATAACAACGAAATGCGAGTTTTACAAAACATTATCGCCCGTATTAAACCCAGCGAAGTTGATGCGGCGATGAAGCAAAAAATGATGGAGATATCTGAAAAGATTTCCGGTTAACTGTTCCGGTCTGCCACTTGAGTGGCAGACCGGATTGTAAATTATGAGTTTTTATTTCTCTTCAATCTCATCCACATCCACTTGCCCACTCATGCGGCGAGTGAAGTGAGACCAGCACATGCCGACGCAGAGTAGTGCTGACAGTAGGATTTCAATTACCCAGGCCATTGCAGAAATATTGGTAACACTCAACCAGCCCCAGTAAATAAATAGCCACACCAAACTACCAAAGAGCGCTGCAAGAACCAGTATGCCTACAAATCCTAATGAGTTGAGAGTGGCTTTTATGTAAACGCCCCAACCAATCAGTAACAGAATGCCAGCGATAACTATGTAAGGTGTGATGTGCGTGATAGTGTTATAGAGCCAATGAAAATAAGAATAGCCGCTGGGATTGTAGCTGAGTAACACCAATAGTAATGCAAACAAAAATCGAATAGCGATACCGGATGCAGTAAGGTTCATAATAAAATTCCTGTTGGGAAATTAGTGGCCAAAATATTTTCGATATTTCACAAAACCAATCTTCGCATCCGGGTCGTAACCCATAGCAGTATAAAAATCGCGAGCGTTACGATTTTCGTGACTGGTCAGCAACATAATTTTTGAACAATCCTGTTGCAAGCAAAGGTCTTCAATGTAATCCATCATACTTTTACCTACGCCTTCGCGCTGATATTGTGAATGGACTATAACATTTTCCACGATGGCAAAAGGTTGGTTGTTGTACATCACGTCCTGACATAAACAGAGCAGGGCGGTGGCAATAATATCACCATCGTCATCACAAACTAACAGAAAAGTCTGATCACTTTTCGCAATAGCAGCAACTCGTTCAGGCAATACTGAAATGGGTGAGTCAGGTACCAATTCACGATAAAGATCGCTGATTGAATGAGAATCTTCTTGGGTAGCTCTTCGTATATGTCGCATAGTGATTAATTTTTTAATGGTTGAACCAAAACCCAGGGTTTGATGACCAGCGCCCAAACGACGGCATCTTCTTGATACCACTGCATGGCTTGTGCATCTTTCACTACATCCAACAATCCCGTTTCCATCCAGTGTTTAATTTGCACGGCATTGTCTTCAGAAATTTTTGTGGCGACTTGAATTAAATCAAGTGAAGCATCTACAAAAATTGCATTGCCAGACGCAAAATATCGCTGCAGTTCATGCCAGCGGATTTGTGCGGTTTCGAGGTTTAGTTTTTGTTCGAGTTCGTTTGACAATTTTGTGTCCTGATTGAATATTTCACTTGGCCCTCACCCTAACCCTCTCCCGGAGGGAG
>CBFGPN010000278.1:0-3289 GCA_965650675.1 uncultured Cellvibrio sp. | reverse complement strand
GTCCGATTGTGCTGATTTGGTCATTAAAGCTAACACCCGACCTGATTATACGGTCGCTTATAAAGATGTTGGCTTGGCCTGGAAGTTGCGTCCTCTGGAATTATTTATTTTGCGCGAACTGGCTATTTGGCGTGAGGAGCAATCGCGTCTGCGTAATATACCGCGCAATCGTTTGATTAAAGAAACAGCCATGTGGGAAATTGCCCGCAAAAAAACTGATTCACTGGAAGCTTTGGAAAAAATTGAAGACATTCCATCCAGAACTTTGAAAAATGATGCTGATTTTTTAGTGGGACTGGTAAAGCGTGGTTTGGTTTCAACAATAGATCAATGGCCAAAAAGACTTGATCCGCCATTGTCTCCTGAACAGGGGCCGTTGATTAAACTTATGAAAGAAACCGTTCGTGCAATTGCAGAACAGCATCAGCTGCCATCTGAAATTTTAATCCGTAAAAAAGATTATGAATTTATTGTGCGTTCAAAAATGCATTCCTCCAAATTCCAGTTGCCGGAAAGATTAAAAGGTTGGCGGTTTAATTTGATTGGTGAGAAATTGTTGGAAGTGGTGAATGGATTTTTCCCCTCACCCTAACCCTCTCCCAGAGGGAGAGGGAACTGGAATAGTACTTCGTAGTTAGTTAATCAGGGAGTTAATCCCCTCTCCCTCTGGGAGAGGGTTAGGGTGAGGGTAATAAAATAAAGGTCAAACATGAAACTAATCACACAAATCTACCGCAGTAAAAAAGAAGAAGGTATGTACCTCTATGTTAAAAAAGAAGAGGGGTTAAGCAGGGTTCCGGAAGAACTGTTGGTTTTGTTTGGAAAACCTGAGCCTGCGATGGTATTGGTGTTAACACCCGAAAAAAAATTGGCGCATGCCAATGTTCATGCAGTAATGGCGTTGATTGAAGAAAATGGATTTTATTTGCAATTGCCTCCACGTGATCAAATCGATCAGGAAGCGAAAGATATTCGAGCAAAGAATGAAAAATTATCAGGACAATAGTTAAATGGCACAACAGGTTTTTTGGATTCAAAAATCCTTGCAGGAAATGACGCAAGAAGAATTTGAAGCTGTTTGTGATGGCTGCGGAAAGTGTTGTCTGCATAAATTGGAAGATGAGGATTCAGGCGATGTGTTTTACACTAAAGTCGCTTGTCGTTTTTTGGATCACAATACCTGTCGTTGCCAGTCGTATAGCAACCGCCAGCAAAAAGTACCGGATTGTGTTGTGTTGACACCTGCAACAGTCGCAGAGACTTATTGGTTGCCGGAAACCTGTGCGTATCGATTATTGGATGAAGGCTTGCCATTATTTGACTGGCACCCGCTGGTATCCGGTGATCCTGATTCGGTTCATCGCGCGAATATGTCTGTTGCCAATAAAGTGGTTGCAGAAGAAAATGTCGATCTTGATGATCTGGAAGATTATGTTATTCGCTGGGTTTAAAAATTAATTTTGGGATCAAAGATGCAGTGGGAAAATTTAACAGACTATTACTCCGCATGGGCTGTCTATTTGTTTGGAGCAGCGGGTTGCACATTAGCCGCCTGGTTATTAATTCGCAGATTGCCTCGTGCATTTGTACATGCGTTTATTATTACCTTGATGGTATTGCTGTTTACGCCTTTCGCTATAGATTCCAAAACCATGATTTTTGCGCCGGGCATTATGTGCCTGGGTTATGGCTTGATGATAGACGGGTTTGCGTCAGTAAAACCGGTTATGAAAACTATGATTCTGGTGTGGACCACGGCAATGGTGATTTCCTTGGTCTACCAGTTACTGACTCGCCACAAAGCCATCATGGAAAAAAATCAACAGAATAATTCTGAAAATGCGGATCGCCCTGAAATTGTTCAGGAGCCTATAGAACCTACTATTAACCTGCAACAAATTGACTTGAGTGAACCTGCTATTCGCGCTGAGCGTTAACCCCTGATCAATGGCGAAAATTGGGCCAGCTGCTATAACTTAAACTAATCTGTTATGGCAGTTGTGGTTTTATTTTCATTGGGGTTTTGGGATGAGTAGATTGCCTTTGGCAAAAATTCAAATAGTCAGCAGTATTGTCATTGCTTTGGCGTATTTTTTATCTATCTCCGCTGTTGCTGACCCGGCAAAAAAATCGGATGTACGTGTTGTCATTGATATTTCCGGCAGCATGAAAAAAACTGACCCTGAAAATTTACGTAAACCTGCTGTTGATTTAATTCTCAGGCTACTCCCTGAAAATAGTAAAGCCGGTATTTGGACTTTTGGTCAGTCAGTTAATATGTTGGTTCCCCATCGCGCAGTTGACGATTCCTGGCGAAAAGAAGCACTCAGCAAAGCCGACTCCATTAATTCCATTGCACTTTATACCAATATAGGTGCCGCACTGGAAAAGGCATCATCGATAAAATCCAGCCCTGATTATCAAACGCATATTATTTTACTGACTGACGGTGTAGTGGATATTAATCCTGAAGCGGTAGTTAATATGAAAGAGCGCAGTCGGATTTTAAAAGAAATTCTTCCTGATATTAAAAAAGAAAATTATAAAATTCATAGCATTTCACTCTCTGATGCAGCTGATCAGGAGTTGATGAAAAAATTGGCTCTGGGTACAGATGGCGTCAATCAGGTGACAAAAAATGCAGATGAATTGATGAGTACTTTTTTACGTATTTTTGATCAGGCGGTTCCTGCAGAAAGAGTACCTTTGGATGAAGAAGGTTTTTTGGTTGATGCCAGTGTGCAGGAGTTTACGGCTTTGATTTTTCGCAAGGAAGATCTTGAAAAAACGATAATTGCTGATCCTGATGGCAAAACTTATGAATCGACTGACCCACAGAATAACGTTAACTGGTATCGAACCAAAAATTACGATTTGATTACCGTGCAACAGCCGCGTGCCGGAAAGTGGAAAGTGATAACACCTATGGCGCTCAATAGTCGTGTCACTGTTGTTAGTAATTTGTCATTACAAGTTAATCCGTCCTTTAATAATATCAAACCAAATCAAGCATTATCCTTAACCTATGAATTTACTGAAGCCGGGAAGATCATTACCAAACCGGAATTTCTCAGTTTGTTATCTGCTGAGATTCTGGTGGCCCATCAAGGGGACAATGCTTATCGTCAGGAAACCATCAATCAGGACATCATTCCTGAAAATGGCATATTTAATTATTCTCTGGATGGCATAGCAGAAACCGGGGATTATGATCTCAAATTAATGATTGATGGGAAAACTTTCCGTCGGGAGTTTACTCATCATTTCAGTGTGGTAGATAAAAACTTCC
>CBFGPN010000277.1:0-3367 GCA_965650675.1 uncultured Cellvibrio sp. | reverse complement strand
GCCTGCCAGATTCTGGCTGTCACCGATCCGGTGTTAGCTGAAAAAATTGATCAATTCCGTCAGCAACAAACGCAAGCAGTTCTTGATAATCCGGATCCACGCGATCAATAAGGGTAACCAAATGAAACAACGAATTTGGGTGTTGGGTGCAGGCCAATTGGGTGCCATGTTGAAACATGCAGGAATGCCTTTGGCTCTGGACGTTTGCCCGGTTGATATAGATGAATCAACTGCGCCAAATTTGGAGACGAATGATGTGGTAACAGCCGAACGCGAACAATGGCCGGCCACTTTAGTCACCAAAACACTTGCTCAACATCCACAATTTATCAATCAATCCGTTTTTGGTCGATTGGCTGATCGTAAAACACAAAAAGAATTAATTGATTCACTCGGATTGGCAACAGCGCCCTGGCGTAATGTTGCCAACAATATTTCTGCAAATGAATTGCGCGATCAATTAGGAGAAACCGTTTTATTAAAACGTAGAACCGGTGGCTATGATGGCCGCGGCCAACATTGGTTACGCACTGACGATGATCAAGTGCCTGACGATTGGCAGGGTGAAGCCATAGCCGAACAAGCGATTAAATTTGACGAAGAAGTGTCACTGGTCGGCGTACGCAATTCCAATGGCGAATGCGTTTTTTATCCACTGACATTAAATTTGCATCTCAATGGCATTTTATATTCTTCAATAGCACCACTCGTTCGTTTACAGGATTTGCAAACCCAGGCAGAAAATATGCTGGGGAAATTATTAAACGCTCTTAACTATGTCGGCGTAATGGCGATGGAAACTTTCCGTGTCGGCAACACATTATTAATCAACGAACTCGCCCCGCGCGTTCACAACTCAGGCCATTGGACACAAGCCGGCGCCAGCATCAGTCAATTTGAATATCACCTGCGTGCTATCACCAATATGCCAACACCAAGCCCACAAATTGTTGGGCAAAATGTGATGATTAATTTAATCGGCACTGACTACAATCCCGAATGGCGCAACCTGCCCTGTGCAAGAGTTTACTGGTACGGCAAAGACGTCCGCCCCGGCCGCAAAGTGGGCCACATTAATTTAGTGAGTAATAACATCACCGAACTTCGCGAAACGTTAATTTTGTTAGGCGATTTATTACCTGAGAAATATTATGCAGAGGCGATTGAGTGGAGTTTGAAATCGCTTTAAAAATTTTACGGTTAGACGTTTAAAAAATAAAATAACGAATATCAGGATGTATATATGGAAAATTCTGAAGTTAAACAACATATTGATGATGCCAACATCATTAAACAAGATCCAATTACTCTTGCAGCCCCCAAACCTATATGGTTGGAATTCCTTTGGGTATTCTCAACCTTTTCCTTTTATAGTTGCTTCTGGCTAGTTAAGCGAATAAATGAAATAAAAAAATGGAACCAATCCAACCTCACACCTTGGTTATGGTTTTTCGTTCCTTTATTTGCCATTTTTCAAATTTTCGCTTTCCCTAAAATGGTTGGAGAAATTCAAACCATTCAAAAAAAACTCAATCTACCACTTTGGACTGCATGGTCTTTTAGTTGGCACTTGATAATATTCGGAACAACAGTATTTTTTAATATCTCTGACACATATGAGTTTCCCAGTTGGACGCTGATTGTTGGATTATTAGTTATATCCACCCTCTACTCTGTGCTGGCGAACCAAATAAAAACTATCAAGCTTGCATCAACAGATATATGTCTAAAAGAACCAACCAAAGCTCTGCGCATAATTGAAATAACTATCGTTTCTATACTATCTATTATTATGCTTATTTTTTTACTATTCATTGCTTACGAGGGGTTTAAAGGTAGAGCGTTAGAAAATTTTAATACAGGAGATACCTATAAAAACTCTGAAGATAACTTTCAAGTACCCATCATTGGGAAAGGATGGATACGTGTTAATACTGGAACCGTTTCGGATGGATCATCTATAACTGAATTTAAAGGCCCCCTGGAAAACATGTACTTTGTAGTGTTTAGTTATAACAAGAATGATGAAACGATAAGTTCAATATCAACTAGCAGGTTATACAATATAAAAGATTCAACTCCCAGCCCGCAATGCACCCAAATACGACATTTAGATAAAAAACAAACTGGAGTTGTGGTAAAAATTGTTTGCAAATCAAACTTATTAGGTTCACCAACTGTAGAAACTGCAACAATATTTGAAACGGAAGATAAGATAATTGAAACATATGGATATTTATCTAGTATGCGCAACACTTTCAAAAAGTATGAAAATGATTTCATCAATATGGCTTCAGGATTTCAACATTATGAAAAATAGCTATCGGATATTTCTATTTTTATATATTTTGATTGCAGCAAGCTTTTCTCAAGCAGAGATCTCGTGGCCAAAAGATAATTTACAACTATCGGAAGCGATTACTAAAATAATTCAGTCCGTTCAGGAGAGTGTGCCAAATGAACACGCTGAAATTTATTCAAGTTATGATATTCATATAAAAGATAATAGAGCAATTCAACGCATCATTCGAATCTATTATTTTCCTAATAATAAAAGCATTCAAAATAATGGCGCAGAATATCTCACCTTTAATGAGAAACTTGATCAGGTAAAAATTAACTACCTAGGCAGCTTAACCAAAGATAAAAAATTTATTTCTGTTAGTAAATCTGACTTAAAGATTAATGATTCAAATACATATAATACATTTTCCAGCCACAAATATGGTGTATTTAATTTCCCTGGGCTAGATGTTGGTTCATTTGGAATTTTAGATTACACAATAACACGAGACATTTCCAAACAAGAAACTGATTGGAGCAGGGAGTTATTTGTTGAATATATTTATCCAAGAATGAATTTTAATCTTAGTCTTTCCTGGCCTGCAGATCATCCTATTTTTTGGAAAACCAATAATAAATACCTGACCTGTACGGAAGAATCAAACACATTAACTTGCTCGGGAAAGAATATCCCTGCAATAAAAACCGAAGACAAAATTTATTGGGCAGATCAATTTGAATCCATTCAAATTGGCAGCTATACATCATGGGATCAAGCCATATCCCATTCTTTAGATAAATTTTTTCTGGCAATTGATTCACATGAAGATGAAATTGGAAAGTTTGTAGATGGCCTCGTTGGAGAAGAAGAAAATATCGAAAAAAAGATCGATATCATTTACAAATTTGTTTCTCAGGAAATTCAATATGTTTCACATTCTGAGCATGGAAATGCAATCACCCCCCATTCAGTAATACGAACACTCAATAAACGTTTCGGGGATTGTAAAGATAAGGCTGCATTATTTTACAGTATGCTTAATGACATAAATGTCAAAGCCGTGCCCGTTTTGGTTGCAACAGA
>CBFGPN010000276.1:0-3411 GCA_965650675.1 uncultured Cellvibrio sp. | reverse complement strand
TTGCAATATATCTTGTTGATAATACCTGCAAAATCGGTGAGGTTGAGCTGGGTGGTCGTTTATAATTTATTGAAAATCCAAATGGATAACTGATATGAAAAATTTGCTTCGTTACTTTTTAGTTGCACTAATTATTTCTCCTATTTCACATACTTTCGCTCAAAACTGGGTTGAAATAGATGATGCCAGTAAACTTTTATGGCAAATGCAAAGTGATGGCGTTATCTGGTTTAGAAATTTGGAAGAGTTTGATTCTCGTCAAGGTGGTTGTTGCTATCCTATAAGTTGGATACAACTACCGCGGGTGGAAAAGCCATGTGGAGTGTGATTTTAACTAAAATGGCAAGCGGTAAACGAATTACCCTGGGCTTTCCTGAAATAGGTTCCAATTCAAACGTGCAAACTATGAATTATATTGGCAGGCACGGGCATGGAACGAATGAATAATTTAAATTCCAGTAGAGAAATCAATAAAATTTGAATTTTTAAATCACCTTGATTGGGAGTGTTTTATGAAAACGAAAAATTTCTTTGCAATTTTAACTTCAATGCTGTTGATTGCTTCTGCTGAAGCACGAGATTTTTCAGGAAAAATAACGGATTTGGTTACATGGAGCGATGGGCATTCATTCTTGACAGTTGAAAATGCTCCAACAAATCCATGTGGAGGTAATTATTATTCTCTGGGTATAAAAAGCAGGGATGTGAAAGCCGAACCTATGTTGGCTATGGCCTTGGCAGCCTATATGTCTAATAGAAGAGTGACGATTTCGACTACTGATGGCGATTGCCAAGGTGGGCAGGAAAAAATTGTAAATATCCGAATTCTTACAAATTGATGAATGTTAGAGAATAATTGGCGTTAGTTGGATACACTAATTATCAGGAGTTTTTGGCGTCAACAAATCCCAATAATGCAGGCGATACTCCGGCGTTGCCTATGATTAGTTGGTTAATTCCTGTTTTGGCAATTATCTTTAACTAATCGGATTCTAGCCAAAAAATTTTACTGATATATGATTTTTAATTTTAGGAGAAATGTATGCGTATATTGCCAATGTTTTTTTTAGCCGTAATGTGTTTTTCAGGAAAACTTTATGCGGGTGAATGTGGGATTGGGAAAATAGTCACCTATGTTGATGGAGGGTGGGATCAAGATAATCTGATAATAAAATTGGATACTTTACTGCCCAATCAACATCCGGGAACTTTTTGGGTTAATGAGTTTGTTCGGTTTGAGCGCTCAAGAATTGGTGATGCAAGGCTTAATGGAATGAGATCTACACTGCTAGCTGCTTTCATGGCAGGAAAAACAATTCGTATTTATACTCACTCGAATAGATGTGATAGCGCAACAGAAGTGTCTGTTTATTATTAAATGTTAATTCTCACTCGTCTCATCAACATAGATTTGTTATTCATGTAAAAACCCCAACAAAATTATTAACAACTCTGTTGTATCTTGATGGTGCTGGTAAGTGCGCATACAACGGTCCTGACAGCCGTTAGGCTGTCCAAAGAGCGAAGCGAACGATGGCTGACCACTTTGTTAGCGCTGGCTGTTAGAATCAGTAGTAATGTCTTTGAGTGCTGTAATCAATTTAGATCTGTCTGAGTCTGAAGCATTTACGACAAGCCTACTGATGATTCTTTCCAGTTCGAAGTATTCATTAGCCATTTTGGGATCGCTGAGAGTTCTTATGTGTATAAGATTCCTTCGATTTATTTCACCTTCAGTAAGGGCATTTAACTTTAACTTTTCGATATACAGAAACCAACGAGTAATTAGGATGTTTACCCATTGAAAGATGAAAATATATGCGATTGAAAACATTAGTGGGTAAATGAGTAAGTTTTGCACACCCAGCATGCTTGATTCTATATTAATTATTTTATCCTCAATCTTAACCTCTGCGAAAAATAAATAAAGTAGTAGTTTCCAGTTGCAGACAATCCATGCGCTAAAAAATGAGCCGAAAAGCGGATTGAACGCTCGCTCTTTCATATTGTTTGTTAGCGATATAAATGCATCTGCTGGGTTCATATTTTTTCTCTATCTCTAACAGTTTAATATACAGCGCAAACTATATATCTTCATTTTGCTGTCGTCTTGAATAAATCTTCATTTTCAATGAGTTAAGAGCTCTAAATAAAACTGGAGATAACAGGTTACTTATTTCCGCTGATTCTTTCAGCTTTGTCAATTCGCATCCATTTTATAATCAATCGCCAACCCAAAACTGCGCGGTGGGTTATAAAGACCTCGTGGTACATTTAGAAACGAAATAGAGCGTTGGCGGAGATTGGTTTCGTCGGTGATATTTTTTACCCATAAAGAAATATCCCAGCTGGAATTTATGTTGATGCCTAAACGGGCATTCGCGGTAAAGTAATTGGGAATGGTGTTGTCCGGGTTGTTATTGGCGTTGGAGAAATAATCGTCGGTGTAGCCGTAATTAATGTGCCCATAAATCTCTGCTTGATTAAACAAGGGTCTGTTGTAATCGATAGCGATAAAATAAGTATACTCGGGTGCATAAGGGAGATAATGATCATCGTAATTCACACCCACGCCACCACCGTTTTTAAATTCATCAAACCTCGCTTGGGTAAATGCTGTATTGAAGCTCATACTCAAGTGCTCGGTCAGCACTGATTTGATATCCAATTCAATTCCTTTGGTGGTAACTTTTCCAGCATTGGTCAGTGACAATATCGTTCCGGACGATTGGGTGGGCACGAACTGGAATATTTGAAAGTCATCGAATTTGGTAACAAAACCGGCGAGATTTATTCTGAGTCGCTGATCGAAAAATACCGATTTTGCACCCAACTCATAATTGATAGCATATTCTGGATCAAACTGAAAATTTTCCAGTGTGGTAATAAAATCCGCATTCCATCCGCCACTCTTGTAACCGCGTGCAACACTGGTGTAGAACAATATATCCGGATTGAGCTGGAAATTAACGCCTGCCTTCGGCAGCGCCTCATTAAACGTTTTTTTATCTTGCAGATGATCGACATCGATAAAAGAACCAATGTTATCGATGCTGGAATAATCAATATCTTTGATTTCGCGCACATAGCGAATTCCGCCAGTCAAACCCCATCGCGAATTAATGTAGTAGTTCCCGTGCATAAATAATGATGCAGATTGTGTCTCTGCTGTGGCAGGTGTGTGTATCGATGCGTTGGGCACAGGAAATAACGCACCGGTAACAGCGCGGCGTTGTGTTGAAATATCCTGATCCAATAAATAAACGCCAATAACATAATCACCTTTTTCGCCTTTGGGAGAAGCCAATCTAAATTCCTGGCTGAACTGATCGCTTTTCTCATCAAACACACTGAATGCAACATCAAGAGGCGAATAATCTTCTTCACTGAGCTCGCTGAATTCATTGGTGC
>CBFGPN010000275.1:0-3421 GCA_965650675.1 uncultured Cellvibrio sp. | reverse complement strand
ATTTGATGATGCGCATGGATATCACCTTGAGAAACATCCCAATTTTTTAATCGATCGCGCAATTCAATAACCAGTCGTTCAGCTGTTTTTTGCCCGATACCAGGCACCTTGGTTAAGGCTTTAACATTATTATCACGTACACATCGTGCAATATCGTCAGCTTCCATTCCCGACAAAATAGCAATTGCCAATTTGGGACCGACACCATTCACTTTAATTAACGTACGAAACAACGAACGATCACGTTGATCAAAAAAGCCAAACAGTTGATGCAAATTTTCAGTGATAGATAAGTGCGTATGTAAAATCACTTCCTGACCTAACACAGGCAAACGATAAAAAGTTGTCATAGGTGCCTGTAACTCGTAGGCAACACCGTTAACATCCAACAATAAATAAGGCGCTTGTTTTTCAAGTAAAATTCCACGCAAACGTCCAATCATAATTTCTCTCGTTAAATAATCCGGCCACGACGAAAACTGCTACCCGCCATGCGAATCATATGTTGTTGTGAATTCGCATGACAAAGTGCAACTGCCAAAGCATCCGCCGCGTCTTCTTGCGGCACAGCAGGTAATTTTAATAACACTTTTACCATATGCTGAACTTGTAATTTATCCGCAGCGCCATTGCCCACAACTGATTGTTTTACTTTTCGCGCCTCGTATTCCGATACCGGAATATTTTGCGCAGTCGCCGCAACAATCGCCGCTCCCCTCGCCTGCCCCAACTTCAAAGCTGAAGCGGCATTTTTTGCCATAAAAACCTGCTCGATTGCCATCTCTTGCGGACAATATTGTTCGATGATTTGTGTAAGGGAATCGAAAATAACTTTGAGGCGCGCCGGTAATTCATCCGCGTCGGACATGCGAATCACACCGCTGGTGACATATTCGGATTGACTACCAATACAATTGATAATACCGAATCCGGTTTTACGCGAACCGGGATCTATACCGAGAATAAGCGCCATAGTTGTATCTATATACAGTGATCAGGGCGCAGTGTTGCACGTGAAGATTGTTGGTGCAAGTGGAAGATTAAATCTCATCTTGCACCAATCAACGCAAGCAGTAATAAACATCACCCCATGCATGCGGATTAATAATGTGCCGTAAAACCCAATTCAAGCCGACCACTGCTTTGGGTATCCAAATGAAGAGTCGCTGTTTTTTGATTATCAACCAGAATTGCCGGTGAAGAAATTAACCGGTATTCACCCTCAACATAATCATAAATTTCTGTTGAGAGTGACAAATATTTCTCTTCACGATGTGAAGTAACCAAAATCCGGAATTGCTTTTCGAACAAGATTTCATTTTTCTTACCCATTTCATCCGATAACTGCATATCGCCGGAACTACCAGATTCTGCTTGTACAGAAAGATTAATCAACACGGGACTTGCCGAAGCCATAGACCACCAGCCCAAAACCATCAGCCCTGCCAATAAAATACTGCCACTTATAAAACGGTATCGTCGATGATGTGATTTGGCAGTTTCTGTAATAGATGCTGTGTTTTGCCGAATCAAAAAACTGGCAATATCAACTTCCAGCACACTCGCTAAAGCCATTGCAGATTCTTTGGAGCTAATCCCACTGGATTCTATGCGCTGCACAGTTCGCAAACTTAAATCAGCTACTTCAGCCAAATGACTTTGTGTCCAACCTCGTTGCTCACGTTGTTGACGAAGAAATTCTTTATTGATTTGCATATCCATAATCATGACCTTAGGTAGTTTGTGAAGGCCATTAACATTGAAGAATTACAGAATTTTGTATACGACACCGATATGACATACAGACGACACTGAATAATTACCCCAGCTGTTCCATAATTTCATCGGTAATTTCAGCGTTGGTAAACACATTTTGTACATCATCCAAATCCTCCAACGCATCAATCAATGCCAGATTTTTTTCAGCACTTTCTTTATCGAGCGGAACAGTGAGTGAGGGAATTAATAAAGTTTCAGAGGCTACCGCGTTAAATCCTGCTTGAGACAAGGCATCTTTCACGGCAAAAAAATCTTCAAAACTGGTCATGACATCGATGGATCCATCATCATTAACTACCACATCATCGGCACCGGCTTCCAAAGCAACTTCCATTAATGCGTCTTCATTAACACCAGGTTCGAAACTGATTTGGCCTTTGCGTGCAAATAAATAAGAGACTGATCCATTAGTACCCAAATTGCCACCGCGTTTATCGAACGCATGGCGAATATCACCAACCGTGCGATTACGATTGTCCGTCATACATTCCACAATAAAAGCAACACCGTTGATGCCATAACCTTCGTAAGTCAACTCCTCATAAGCCTCCGAATCACCAATACCCGCACCACGCGCGATTGCACGTTCAACCACATCTTTTTTTAAATTATTTAAATAGGCTTTTTCCACCGCTGCACGCAAACGTGGATTATCCGCAGGATTAGGCCCACCTTTAGCGGCCACGGTTAATTCACGAATAATTTTAGTAAATATCTTGGTTCGCTTGGCATCTTGACGCGCCTTGCGGTGTTTCATATTTGCCCATTTGGAATGGCCGGCCATTTTGACCTCTAACTTTATTATCTTAATGATTACGAAATGCGGATCGAATTAACACAAATGCACTTGATAAGAATAGCGATGCAAATATCGCTGCAACCAAAATAAGTAATTTATTGGGTGCAACAGGAAATAATGATGAACCAGGTTTATTAACAATCGAAAATATTTCAACCCTTCCAGTAAAGGCAGAAAGCTTTTCAAGATCAGCCGCAATAATATTTCTTTGTGTTTCAAGACTTCTTAATTCTGTAGAAAATGGAGCCAATGGCTTACCCTGTCGAGATTCCAATATTTCGATTTGTTGTTTAAGCGCCTTAACACCCAAAAGATAGTACCTGCTATCCACAACACTTAATTGAACATTCTCCAAATCTTTAAAGGGCGTATCAGTAATCCCCAAGGATTGGGCAATTTTTAGTTGTTCCCTTAAATTAGTTAACTCATCGCTTAATTTTTTTTCTTCGACGCGACTTACCGTATCATACCGAAAATTCAATGCGGATAAATTTGCAACGTACGACTGCTTCATCGTTTCACTAACATCGCGCCACAACCTATCGTTTAGGTAAAGCAAGTAGTCAGTCAGTAATGAAACACCTTCATTGGGATTTTGATACAAAATACTTATCTTACGTGGGGTAAAGTCAGGTAGTTTGGAACCACTTTCCAGAGCCAAATCATCAAAAAACTCCATGAAATTTTTATATTCTGTTGAGTTCTTCTGATTAAAATCCAAACGCTTACCGGTTCTTTTCTCCCAAAAATCCTTTACTGATTCCAATGAAGTAATTTGTAACAACACATTATTATAATTTCTTTTGTAATCTGGGGCCGTAACTTGATACTCCGAGGTATTGA
>CBFGPN010000274.1:0-3433 GCA_965650675.1 uncultured Cellvibrio sp. | reverse complement strand
TGCCAGGAGGCGTACCAGCGGTGAATCTTTCAGTAAAAAATGATTGGCTTCTTTGCGAAGTGGTAGCCAGATCTGGTTATTAAACGGGAAGACATAATCCCGGGGCATCACACCGACCACTTCAACCTGTTGTCGGTTGATTTGTACAGTCTTGCCGATGATCGTTTCATCGCCACCAAAATAGTTTTGCCAAATGTCATAGCCAATGATCGCCACCTGGGGATTGCCTGTGATTTGGTCATTATCATTGAGTGTACGACCTAACAGAGGTGCAACACCTGTGTATTCAAAAAAACCTGACCCGGCGAAAATTCCTTGATAACGAATAGATTTTACGCCATCGGATAACACGGCTGTTTCTGAACCAAAAGCCACTACCGATTCAAGGCTTTGGCTTTCATCTTTTATTTTCTGGTAATCGTGCAAAATACTTTGTTGAACGCGATTATCGACTGTGCGGTTAATAAACATCAAACGGTCGCCGTCTTTAAAATCCAGCGGGCGAAAAACTATGGTATTGACGATGGACACCATAAAAATTGAAACGCCCAGCCCCACTGTCATCACCGCTATTGTCAGCGCAGTAAAGCCCGGTGTTTTTAATAAAATACGTAAGCTGTATTTAATATCGAGTAACAGGTTCATGCTACACCTGCGTGCAATTCGTCAGCATCAATCGATGAGGTCTGTAAATAATGTTTGTGTGTAGACTTGTCGCTGGCAATATCACTGACGATTTGCCCATCCATCATTTGCACAATTCTTTGTGCGCGATTGGCCGAGCGTGGGTCGTGGGTCACAATACAAATAGTGGCACCGTTGGCATGCAGGTTATCCAGTAATACCATCACGTCCGCTGCATTTTTTGAATCAAGATTACCTGTTGGCTCATCTGCTAATAACAAGGCAGGTTTTCCTGCAATCGCTCGTGCAATCGCCACACGTTGTTGCTGGCCGCCGGATAATTGCGAAGGATAATGATTGACGCGATGATGCATGCCCACTTCTTCCAATGCAGTTTGCACCATGGATTGACGCTGTTGTTTGCTGAGATCATTGCGATAAGTCAGCGGCAGTTCAACATTTTCCCTGACAGTCATGTCGCTGATCAAATTGAATGATTGAAAAATAAATCCGATTTCTTTGTTGCGAATTTGGCTGCGTTGTTTGTTATTCAATTCGCTGACCAGCAAACCGGATAGATGATATTTGCCGGATGATGAACTATCCAGTAATCCCATCACCGACAGCAATGTAGATTTGCCACAACCCGAAGGCCCGGTAATCGAAACATATTCGCCTTGTGTAATCGTTAAATTAATATTGCCCAGTGCATGGGTTTCCATGTCATCTGAAATAAATATTTTTTTGATGGAATCCATTTTAATCAGTTGCTTGGCCATTATGACATCCTCGGTTTGTAATCAATTTTTGTTTGGTTTCACTTCGTCATTCCTGCGAATAATCACTTCCATGTGATTATTCGCAGGAATGACGATTAACTTTAATTTGTGTAAAAGTCTTGAATTCTAGAAAAGTGAAAAAATAAATCAGCCTATATATTCACACTTGTGATTGGCTGGCTATTTTGGGTTTCCATGTAATGGCTATAAAAAGAATCAGTACGGCAACACCAATTTCGATCACACTAAAAAATATAAAATGAAGTGTTCCACCCATGGATAAAGCAAAAATCTGACCCGCCCCTGTTATTAAAGCAGCGATAATATTGGCGTATTTATTTGGTTGGAATACAAGATACCTAGATAACACAATCATTATCATGGGTACCTCCACAATAAAGGAAAAATACAGTAAAAATTCCTGGGTGATTTTCAGGCTGTCGGAGCCGCCGTTCAACAACATTTGCAACATAGGCGCGTAATGAAGCGTGAAAACATCACAAAAAATATAATTCACTGTCAAAAATATCCAGAGTAAGGATAAAAGTTTTCTTGTGTCACCATTCCATTCAAACATGTTTTTTCTCCGCCGTTAAAGTGTTAAGTGTAATCGTGAGTAACTATCCAATTCGGATTGATCTGAAACAATAATTTGATCATCGGCTTTCAAGCCGCTGACAATTTCAATTTTGCTGGCAGATCCCCTGCCAAATTCAACCAACACTTTGTCGGCAAATTTTCCATCCTCCGATACTTTAAAAACGCGCATTTTGCGAAAATTTTGTGAGTAAGCCGGGCGTTCTACATATAAAGCGTTATTTAATGCAGCCACCATTATTTCGCCATCAATGGTTAATTCAGGTCGGGCATCACCGGGTAATGGCTCACTGAATTCAACGTCAACTTCCACTGTGCCGTTAACAACCGAAGGCGAAATACGCGAGACCACACCGGCAACACGATTATTACGCGTATCAACACTGACTTGCTGACCCATTACCACCTGTTGAATTTGCATTTCCGGCACCAACATGCGGGCAATCAACTTATCCTGTTGTACCAGCTTGGCAATATTGGTTCCTAAAACAAGTTGTTGTCCGGGTTCAATGGCAACTTCTTGCACAACACTTTCCATAGTGGCGCGCACTTCAAGTTGTTCCACTTGTTGTTGAGCGCGTTGTATTTGTTTTTCCATTTTTTTTACGCGGGCATTTTTTGCAGCAATTTGTGCAGTAACGTTTTCCTGCATACTTTTGGTTCGGCTTTGCTCAATCTGCCATCGCTCTTTGCGTTGTTCGGTTTGCATTTGAATGGATTCATATTCTATTTTTGAAATAGAACCTTGATTGCGTTCACGTAAAAATGTTTGTGCATTGAGGGTTAATTCAGAACTTTTAAATAAACTTTTTGCTTCCAATTCCACCGCTCTTTGATCCAACAATGCCGATTCCAAATCTTTTATTTCAGCACTGTTCTGTGCATGAAGCGCCTCCATATCCCATTGCAATTCTTCGTAAGCCTGTTCCAATTCGGAATTGCTTAATTCAGCAATGATGTCACCCGCTTTTACCTGCGTCCCGGGCTTTACCAATACCCGCTCAACCCGCCCATTCACTTCTGCTGCCAACCAACGAATCTGTGTAGGCACCAGGGTTCCGGGCGCACGCACAATAATGTCAAAATTCCCCTGACTAACACTGGCCAAACGCAATGTATCGCGCTCAACACTGTAATCAGATGAGTTATACAAACTGTAAATAACCCCCCCACCAC
Organism: uncultured Cellvibrio sp.; assembly: GCA_965650675.1. Classification (GTDB taxonomy): domain Bacteria; phylum Pseudomonadota; class Gammaproteobacteria; order Pseudomonadales; family Cellvibrionaceae; genus Cellvibrio. The sequence goes on along the minus strand of CBFGPN010000274.1, from coordinate 257 downwards.
GCGCCGCCCCCTCCCCCCCGGCAATCACCCACCAGAGGTTAAAGTTACTGTGTTTCCGACTACGAATAATATCCACGTGACTGCCCAAACCTGTGATGAATAGTCCCCATAGAGCAGCAACCGGGCCAACTGGAAAATTTTTAATAAAAACAGGCGTTTAATAAAAATGAAGAAGAACAGCTAATCTTGAGTTGTTCTGTTATTGAGATGGTTGGGGGAATTGTTGTAGCGGAAATGGGACAGTGTTTTGGCGTGCA
>CBFGPN010000273.1:0-3439 GCA_965650675.1 uncultured Cellvibrio sp. | reverse complement strand
CAATCTCAAAACTGCGTATAACGAAATTTTTCAACAGGAACCGGCCGTCCAAAATAATAGCCCTGATATTTAAAACAACCTTCGCTTTCCAGCCAGTCGCGTTGTTCTTTGGTTTCTACGCCTTCGGCGATTACGCTTAATTCCATGCTTTGTGCGAGGCGGATAATCATGCGGGCGATGGCGGCGTCGTTGGCGTCGGTGAGTATGTCGTTGACGAAGGATTTGTCGATTTTTAATTCGTTAATCGGTAAGCGTTTTAAATAAGACAGTGATGAATAACCGGTTCCGAAATCATCGAGTGAAAATTTTATACCGTGGATTTTTAATGCGTCCATTTTGGTGATGATGTCTTGCGGATTATCCACCAACATACTTTCGGTGAGTTCCAGTTTAAGTTTATGGGGATCAGCGCCTGTGCTGCGTAATATTTCAAGCAGTTGTTCAACAAAATTGGTTTGCTGGAATTGCCTTGCGCTGACATTAATGGCCAAACATAAATCAGTCGTTGCGACATCTTTTGACCAATTTACCAATTGCTTACACGCCGTTTCGACAATCCATTTTCCCAAAGGAAGGATCAAGCCCGAATCTTCGGCAATGGGAATAAAATCCAAGGGTGATACCATGCCGCGTTCTGGATGCACCCAGCGAATTAACGCTTCTGCGCCAGTTACTTTTCCATCCACATTAATTTGTGGTTGATAAAAAAGTTGGAACTGATTTTGTTGTAATGCATCGCGCATTTCATGTTGCAAACTGAATCGCTGTGCGGCTGTAGATTGCATTTCCGGATCAAAGAAACGAAAGGTATTACGACCTGTAGCCTTGGCGTGATACATGGCCTGATCTGCCTGTTTGAGAAGCTCATCGATAGGTACAGTAGCATCGCCAAACAAACAAATACCAATACTGGGCGTATTAAAATATCCCTGATTTTCTATTTCGTATTCTGCATTCAATTGCGTCATAATTTTTTCAGCGACTTGCTGGGTTTGTGTTGCTGCTTCTTCGCGCGCTTCACTCAAGCCTTCAAGCACAACCACAAATTCATCGCCGCCTAATCGCGCAACGGTATCTTGTTCGCGTACTGAATTACGCAAGCGTTCCGCAACAGCAATTAATAATAAATCGCCGACGTGATGCCCACGGTTATCATTGAGTGTTTTAAAATCGTCAAGGTCGATAAATAACAAAGCGCCTTTGGTGTGTTGGCGCAAGCTGGTGGTTACGGCGTGCTCCAGTCGATCCTGTAATAAACGGCGATTGGGCAAATGCGTCAGCGGATCAAAAAATGCCAGATTGTGTATGCGCTCTTCATTTTGTTTCAGTTCGCTGATGTCCGTTAAAGTAGACACATAATGCGTTGTAATATTCAGTTCATTTTTTACGGCGGTTATAGTCAACCATTCTGGAAATACTTCACCACTTTTGCGGCGATTCCAGATTTCACCACGCCAACTTCCGGTCTGAATAATAGATTCCCATATTTGAGCATAAAAATTTTTATCATGGCGACCTGAAGATAATATTCTTGGATTTTTTCCAATAACATCTTCCGCGGTATAACCGGTTACTTCAGTGAAGGCATTGTTAATCCGTAAAATGGTTCCCTCAGGATCGGTAATCATCATACCTTCACGCGCTTCAAATGCTGTGGCTGCCACACGTAATTCTTCTTCTGCCAAGCGACGCTCGGTAATGTCGCGTGCCAACACAACAAAACGTGGTCCCGACGTGGGTTCTGTTGTTTTTCGTGAAATGGATAATTCAAATGTCGCCATGCCACGTGGCAATTTCAAGCTGTAATATTTGCCAGACGAAATACCATTTTGTAATGCTTCATGTAATGCTTTATCCACTACATCCACAGCATGGGGTGGTAAAAATTCGCGAAAATTTTTGCCTAAAAAATCCTTGGGTTGTACGGTCAATAACTCAAGTCGATTGGTGTGATAACCATGAATGATTCCCGTTAAATCAATATCAAATAATAAATCGGGGATAGCATCGAGCGTTGCTTGTAATTGTATTCGTGCATCCATTACTTCGCGTGTTTGGTTGGCGACGGCTTCCTGTAAATTTAATTTTCTGCGCTGCAGTCTTATCATCAAATAAGTTTGATAGGACAACAACAAACTCAATACCAGTGCAACCAGAATTTCACCGGCAACTTGCCAGTAATTAATCCAGCCTGCTTGCGGCGCTATGCTCAATGTCCATTTGCCATTGGGAACGTCAAATGTTTTTTCAATCGGATTAATCAGATATTCCTGCGCGTTAATTGCAATCACTTGTCGTTGCCCGGTTTGCAAATCAATACTGGATAATTGATAGGCTATGGCATTCGATTTAAGTTGATGCATATTGGCGTTTTCCAATAATCGACTGATACGAATAATTACATTGGTAAAACCCCAAAAATATTCTCCGGATTCGTTTTCCAGAAACACCGGCAACCGCGCCACTGCGCCCAAACCGCCTTGCACCAGATTAACCGGGCTTGCCAGTGTCAATTTGCGAGTATCACGTGCACGAATGGCTTCTTTGTTTTGCGCGGAATCTTCCAGTTGGTTAAAGCCCACGGATTTTTCATTGCCTTGCAGAGGGTATACCTGGGTGATTATGCCGTTGGGTGAAAGGCTGATATGCGACACACTGTCGAAGTAAGGTAGAAGTTCTTTTGCCGCGTCATCAAAACGTTTTGTTGATCCTTTGCCCAAACGGATCATGGTTGCAAATGAATAGTTAAGTGTAAGTGCCTGATCCAGACTGTCGCGAATTAAAAACGCGTGATTGGTTGCAATATTTTCCATATCAGCGCGTTTGGCCGCGCGTAAATTTCCCTCCAATATCCAGATCACCCAGGCAGAAAGCATCAGGCAAATAACCAATACCGCCAACGCCGGGACTCCGGGGCGACGAAGTAAAAGCGGTATGGTTTGGGGCATAACAATCCACTAAAAAGAAATGGGAACCTAATGGTTCACTATAGCAAGGCTCTCCGAAAAAGAACGGCCGTCACCTGTTGTTTTGATGATTAATGCGACAGCATTTTCTGGCCTCATTTTTTGAGGGAATTGGATCCGCTCGATTTGTGAACTTTCTATAACTGGCCATGACTAATGGGCAATTATCAGGAGAGCATCATGAAATACCTCATTATTCTTGTGTTTTTATTTAGCACGGGTTGCAGTAATCAGCAAGTCTACGAAAGTATTCAGGCAAGTGAACGAAATAAATGTACGCAGGAACCAACACCTTCTTTACAAAAAGAATGCGAAGAAAAACTGATCCCTTACCGGGAATATGAAAGAGATCGTCAATGAAAACGATGAAATTCAGATCTCAGAGAAAATAATTCTGTTTTTTGAGTATTTTTTTGAAAAATTGCATTTTTTCAAAAGTACGAATATTACCGGGAGATCAGGCTTCATGATTG
>CBFGPN010000272.1:0-3526 GCA_965650675.1 uncultured Cellvibrio sp. | reverse complement strand
ATTGATGATCAGGGTAGGTGTTTTTCATCCAATTTAATCCGGCATGTACGCCAGCGAGAGGGCCTTTAAATTCTTCGGATAAATCCGGTACCACAGGTAATTTACTGCGCGCAAAACGCAAGCTGTTACCATTGGCATTCAAAATAAGATGAGCCACCTGGGGTTGTGCACGTTCGATGGTTCGTTGAAGCAGTGATTTGCCTGCCAGAGGTAGTAGACATTTGTCACCCCCGCCCATTCGACGAGCCTGGCCGCCAGCCAAAATAAGACCGCATATGGCTTGTGTTGATTTCATAAAAACCTTGATATGACTTAATTATTAGCAGTACAAATTATTTGTTCGCAGTTTAACTGTCGGCATAGTGGCATGGGAAATAACTTTTTATCCTTGTTTGAAGTCCCTCACCTCGACTATGTGAGACGTACGACACATTGGATTTTGCCATCAGCCTCAGTAGTATGCTCGCTTCAACTCTTCTGGAGGTCAACGATGGAGTTAAAACTCGAAGATTTTCGCCGTGAGTATACACAAGGTGGATTGGATAGGGCGGATCTTGATGAAAATCCTTTGATTCAATTTGGTCGCTGGATGGATCAAACCATCCAATCGGGTATTCCTGATCCCAATGCCATGACGGTCGCCACTGTTGACGCGACAGGCCAACCTTCCCAGCGTATCGTTTTGCTGAAAAATCTTGATGAGCGAGGTTTTGTTTTTTACACCAACTTGCGCAGTCGCAAAGCACAGGATTTAAAACAAAATCCGAAAATCAGTTTGCATTTTCCCTGGTATTTTTTAGAGCGACAAGTCAAAGTTTGTGGTGTTGTTGAACCTTTATCTACCACAGATGTGTTGAAATATTTCATTTCGCGTCCACGTGAAAGCCAGTTAGGTGCATGGGCCTCACAACAAAGTCGCCCGATTTCCTCCCGTGAAATATTAATGAAACAATTTGAGGCCATGAAAAATAAATTTGCAAATGGTGATATTCCACTACCGGACTTTTGGGGGGGATATAGAGTAAAGCCGCATCAAATAGAGTTTTGGCAAGGTGGCGCGCATAGATTACATGATCGCTTTCAATATAATTTGCAAGCTGATGGCAGTTGGATGATTCAACGATTGGAGCCCTGATCAAACTGACTGTGAGGTGAATATGAAGTCAATATATTTTGAGAAGCCGGGAGCAGCAGAAAATTTATCAGTCATTGATACAGAAATTCCTGTACCTAAAGAAGACGAAGTATTGATTCGTGTTCATGCAGCTGGTGTGAATCGCCCGGATATTTTGCAACGGCAAGGTGTGTATCCGCCACCTGCGGACGCATCACCGGTTTTAGGCTTGGAAGTTGCCGGTGAAGTGGTTGTTTGTGGAAAACAGGCGCGCAGTTTGCAACCAGGCGATAGAGTGTGTGCGCTAGTCAACGGTGGTGGTTATGCAGAATATGCGGTTGCACCGCAATCACAATCTATTCCGATACCCAAACATTATTCTTACGAACAAGCTGCTGCTTTGCCAGAAACTTTTTTTACGGTTTGGCATAATCTTTTTCAGCGTGCAAAATTAATTGCTGGTGAAACATTGTTAGTACATGGTGGTGCCAGTGGTATAGGTACAACGACTATCCAATTGGCAACTGCTTTTGGTGCAAAGGTCTATGCAACTGCATCAACACCTGAAAAATGTGCTGCAATTGATCAACTGGGTGCTGAATCCATTTGTTATACGCAAGACGATTTTGTTGCGGCAATCAAACAAAAAACACACGGGCAGGGTGTGAATGTGATTTTGGATATGGTGGGTGGTGATAATATCCAAAAAAATTTTTCTGCTGCTGCAGTCGAGGGGCGTATAGTGAATATTGCTTTTTTAAAAGGCAGTAAAAATATAATTGATTTAATGCCTTTGATGCTAAAACGTTTGACACTGACTGGTTCAACTTTACGATCACAATCAGCCAGCACCAAAGCAAAAATTGCCGATGAACTTTTGCAACAGGTTTGGCCTTTATTGAATCAGGAAAAAATTAAACCGGTTATTGATTCGGTATTTAAACTTGATGATGTGATTAAAGCGCATCAGCGAATGGAATCGAATCAGCATATTGGCAAGATTGTGCTGGTAACATGACCCCCTCCTAACCTCCCCCTTGCCAGGGGGGAGGGACTTTACTCCCTGCTAAATTAAGAAGGGAGTCGTTCCCCACTTTGAAAAAGGGGGGCTAGGGGGGATTTAAAATTCTTATTCAGTAAATAAAATCCAATGACAAACAATTCATCCCGTCCATTAGACGGCATTCGCATCATCGAGGTCGGCCAATTATTAGCAGGCCCGTTTGCTGGTTGCATACTCGCGTATTTCGGTGCTGAGGTAATTAAAATCGAACCACCTGAGGGAGATCCTATTCGCGGTTGGCGAATTCTGGAAAATGGCACATCACATTGGTGGCGAAGTATTGGTCGCAATAAAAAAAGTATTACGCTGGATTTGAAAAAAACAGAAGCGCAATTAATTGCAAAAACCTTGATCGATACTGCTGATGTCGTAATTGAAAATTTTCGCCCTGGTGTGATGGAAAATTGGAATTTGGGCCCCGACAATTTTAAAGAATCCAACCCTCATATTATTTATGCGCGTATTTCCGGATATGGGCAAACTGGCCCCTATGCCAATAAACCCGGCTTTGCTTCTGTGTGTGAAGGCATGAGTGGTTTTCGTTATGTGAATGGATTTCCGGATCAAGCACCTGTGCGCCCCAATTTAAGTATTGGCGATACTATTTCCGGTATTCACGCAGCTTTAGGCATTGCATTGGCCATTATTCAACGACAAAAAGATCCACAAGAAAATGGGCAAGTGGTGGATGTTGCGCTTTATGAATCCATGTTCAATTTAATGGAAGCAGTTGTGCCGGAATTTTCCGGTGCGGCCGTTATTCGCCAGCCATCCGGTACTACCGTGACAGGTATTGTTCCCACGAATACTTATCGTTGTAAAAATGGAAAATACGTAGTGATTGGCGGCAATGGTGATTCAATTTTTCAACGTCTGATGCAAACTGCCGGTCATCCTGAAATGGCAAATGATCCACGCATGGCAAACAATGCAGGTCGTGTTATGCACGAACAGGAAATTGATAATGCAATTGCTGTCTGGTGCATGAGCAAAAATTCTGAAGAAATTTTGGAATTACTGGATAAAGCCAAAGTGCCTGCGGGTCCTATTTATAATGTGCAAGATATGTTTGCTGATCCGCATTTCAATGAGCGCGGTATGTTCGAGCAAGTGGAAATTAATGGCAAGCCGTTAAAAATTCCGGCGATACTTCCAAAATTGTCTAACACTCCGGGTAGAACCGATTGGCCGGGTGGTGAGGTAGGAAGTCATACCGAAGAAGTGCTGAAAAATATTTTGTTTTTGTCGGATGAGGATATTGGGAAGTTGAGAGATGGGAGAGTAATTTAAAATCAAAACACCCTCTCCCCAGCCCTCTCCCATCAAGGGAGAGGGAGCAGATTTGAGTT
>CBFGPN010000271.1:0-3527 GCA_965650675.1 uncultured Cellvibrio sp. | reverse complement strand
ACGGCTATACCGATGAAGCAACCATGCTTGTTGGCGATAACGGCTTGGCGCAAATTAAAAAAGAATTTTTACGTCGCACAGGTATTGATTATTTCAATTTGGTTGATTTATTAAAAACGGAAACTATTAATCCTTGCCTGCCAGAGGGTCTGGGCAAAGACTATCATGGAAAGCCTGCATTTCAGTTATCGATTTCTACAGAACTACGCCAAAGCATACGGCATTGACAAAATGGCCGAAGATTTAGTGAGGGGCGAAAAACTGGCTGAATTGGTTCCCGCCCTGAAGGAACAAATCGATTTGCTTGCCAATAAAAAAACCTTGAGTTGCCCAAAACCCTGCGACGATTCACCAGATATCTCCGATACGGACATAATTTGCTGGGTGAAATGCTATTTTGAAAAAATCGGCAAGATGATTGTTATCGAAAATGGCAGAGGGTGTGTGGATGGCGAGATCGTTATTCAAAACAATCACCAAACACTTGGGTTAACCCAGGCAACACAAAATTTTAATTACAGATTAATAGTAAGAAGTTGTAAAATATTTGCGCTTGTTGCTATTGAAGAAAATACCCAACCACATGAAGTGGAGTGGGCAACTATAGATAAACTCACAGGTAAGTTGGCATTTAAATCTTCTGATACTCCTGTAGATCTAAATCAACTAAAAAATTTAATTTTTCATGGAAGCAAAGGTGAAAAAGGAATTTTTTTGCCTATTAATGGCGAAATATATCTTGCCTTATTTGAACAACAAGATACTTGTAACCTTGATACCGCTGTATTGCAACACCTTGATGGTACGCCGCTCACCTTACCTGAATACGACAAAATTCACCGCTTCCTTCGTCTATGGAGAAAGCTAGGTTGGACGATTGACGAGGTTGATCAAGCCATTATTGGATTGAGTGTTTCCAATACTGTTGCTGCAAATGTAATGAACCAACTCGATGAAAGTATTTGCACTGATTGCGATGATGATTGCAGCGATCTCGGGAATGATTGTGGCGGTTGCGATTGCTCTGATGAAATTTGTGTTGAAGTTTTTGACATTAATCCAAGGTTGATCCATCAGTTAGTTGCTGTATCCGGATTGTTGGAAAAAACCGGTTTGGAGTTGATAAAGCTGCTGGGGTTTTGGACAAATATCAGCACCTCGGGCGATAAATCCCTCTATAAACGATTATTCCTGACCCATAACGTTTTGGGCATTGATAAAGTCTTTAAAGCCGATGAAAAAGGCAATTATTTAACCGCTGATACGACATTATCCGATCATCTGCCTGCTGTCATGGCAGCATTAAATCTTTCTGCTGACGATATAGAATCCATCAAAAAATCTGTTGGCATGAAAGATAAATTAACCCTGGCTAATTTATCGCTGCTCTATCGGTATCGCTTGTTATCAAAAGTGTTAGGCTTGCGAATTCCAGCATTCATTAGTGTTTTACAATTATTTGGTGACTTTTTCAAAGATGCTCATGCCTCGTTCGAGTTTTTGGAACGTTGGGAGAAAATGGAGGAAGCTGGGTTTAGCTATCAACAGCTCAACTACATTATTGAAAATGTTGATGATGATAGAAAGCCTTTCTCCCCTAATCAGAAAACAGTTCTTTTGCTCAGCAAAACTTTATACGACGGACTGAATGCCATCGACGAGGCGCATAAGGACTTGACTGCTGATTCCAACCTAACAGATGCTGATGCAAAAAAAATAAATATCCAGCAAAAAGCGACGACTGATTTGGTTCGTACCAAAGTCAGCTTGCTGTTCGAAATGCCAGTTGTGGATAAGCTGATCGCCTATTTGGAAGGAACCAATACCTACCAAACCAACGCACCGAAAAATCTAACTATCGCTGTTCCCGATGACAAGTCACTGAAGAGCAAACTGAAATACGATAAAGCTGTGGGCAGCATTCAAGTTACGGGAATATTGACTGTATCTGAGGCCAATGATTACAAAAATCTTAACGCTGATCCAGCTTGGCAAGATGCACTCACTCGCATTGAAAAGCAGCAAAGAAAATTATTCCAGGAAATATTTTCTGGCGTGTTTGCTGACGAAAAAACCAAGAATACAGCTGAAAAGACTAGGTTAGAAAACCTAATTAAATCAAGTGATATTAGTGTTCCTATCGCCAATATTCCGGATGGAAATCCTGACCCCAATACTGCTCCCCCGAAACGCGTTGCGTTTCTTGAAATCTTCCTGCCTTATTTACGCCAGCAATTAACCCACCGTTTTGTTATAGACATTCTATCTGGCTTTTCCGAGCTGGACAGTAAAGTTACGGATGTATTGGTTTCAAAAATCCTTAAGATGGGTAATCCAGAATCTCCAATCTACAATATCTTTGAAAAAATCAAAGATAGCGCAACACCGGTTGATGCAAACTGGAATGGTTATTTAATACCGGCCGCGAACGCTAATTTTACGTTTATTGTAAAAGATAGTAATGCTACGCCAGTCGTTAGCATTAATGGGATTGCACTCAGTTTTACACGTCAAGAAGACCCGACCAATGAATGGTGGAGTGATGCAATAGAATTAACTTCAGGCAAGCTTTACAAATTAAATAGCGTTGCTACAGAACTCAAAAATATTTTTTGGAAGACCCCGGCTTCTCCTATTACCGCCATTCCTTCCAGTGCGCTCATTCCTGATTTTGTTTCAAAAACTGCAGAACCCGCTCTGGTTGCCTTAAAAAAAGCAGCTATGGTTGTTTCAGGATTTGAGTTAAGTGCTGAAGAAATTCACTTCCTTCATGAGAAAAAATCTGAGTTTGATAATCTGGATTTAAATTTTTTTGAATTGAAACATTGGCTCCGTTTGGAAGCCTATACACGTCTGCGCAATTCGTTATCGCAAAGAAAAATCAATATGCTCGATTTCTGGCACTGGATTTACGAACCAGCGTCAGATGCTACGAAATTGAGCGAGAGAATTGCAGACCTAACTGCCTGGAAAAAAGATCGAATTGATAAATTAATCACTTCAGATCATTTCAATATCCTCCAGCCAACAGATTACCGAAATGAAAAAAATCTTCTTAAGCTGCAAAACGCTTTAAAAGTGGCTGATAAAATAAGCGTTGATATTAATCTGCTTTTCGATTGGGCTATTCCAACCTCCAAGTTCAAAAAGTCTCGGGAAATTGCGGATAGCATCAAAAACGCCATCCGTGCCCGGTATAACCAAACTGACTGGGAGCAGGTCATCAAACCTCTGAATGATCAACTACGCAACAACCAACGGGACGCATTGACAGCTTATTTGTTACAACAACCAGAGTTAATTGCATCAAATGTCACGGATGCTGACGGTTTGTTCGAATATTTTTTGATAGATGTGCAGATGTGCGCTTGTATGGAAACTTCACGCATCAAACAAGGAATTTCCTCAATACAATTATTCATTCAACGTTGCTTTTTGGGGTTGGAATCAAAACTCGACAACTCGAAAAACGAAATCGGCATCGCGAGTGGCGTGTTGGATCGCGGTCGCTGGGATTGGATGCAGCG
>CBFGPN010000270.1:0-3592 GCA_965650675.1 uncultured Cellvibrio sp. | reverse complement strand
AATTCGATTTAACACGCCCACTTCACGCGCAATACCCTTTACACTCAAACAATCGCTGCGATTAGGCGTTAAATCCACTTCCAATAATTTATCGTCAAGATTTAAATATTCACGAATATTTTTGCCTACAGGTGCATCGGAGGCCAATTCCCATAAACCGGAATCATCATCACCGGCTTTTAACTCAGTTTGCCCACACAACATACCGAAGGATTCAACACCACGTAATTTGGCTTTTTTAATTTGCCATTTTTCATCTGTTTCAGTGGCGCCAGGCAATTCTGCACCAATAGTTGCGAAAGGAATTTTGATTCCAACACGCGCGTTAGCAGCACCACAAACAACTTGAGTGGGACCATCAGGTAACCCGGCAACTTTTGTGACGCGTAATTTATCGGCATCCGGATGTTGTTCACATGCAACGATTTCACCCACAATCACACCGGAAAAATCACCTGCGATTGATTCCACTGCATCAATTTCAAGACCTGCCATAGTCAGTTGCGCAACCAACTCATCGGTAGTGATGGAAGGATTGACCCATTCACGCAACCAGGATTCACTTATTTTCATATTTCATTTGTTCCGTAGGTTGGGCAGCAATTCCCAACAACTTTTCTATCGAGATAAGGTTGGGGTTTGTACCCCAACCTACAAATTTCAAATCAAAATTGTTTTAAAAATCTCAAATCATTTTCAAAAAATAATCGCAAATCATTTACGCCATAACGCAACATAGCGAGGCGCTCAACACCCATACCGAATGCAAAACCTGTGTAGACCTCTGCATCAACACCACTGGCTTTAAACACTTCCGGATGCACCATTCCACAGCCACCCACTTCCAGCCATCCAGAATTTTTACACATACGACAACCTTTACCGCGACATTGCGTACATTGAATATCCATTTCAGCAGAAGGTTCTGTAAAGGGAAAATAAGACGGGCGAAAACGCACTGGCACATCAGCTTCAAAAAATGTTTTCAGGAATTGATCCATAGTGCCTTTTAAATCGGCGAAACTAATATTTTTATCGACAACCAAACCTTCGACCTGATGAAACATAGGTGAGTGAGTCATATCCGAATCACAACGATAAACGCGACCGGGACAAATTACACGAATCGGTGGTTTTTTATTTTCCATGGTGCGTACTTGTACAGGTGATGTATGCGTGCGCAGTACGTGAGTGTCGTCGATATAAAAAGTATCGTGCATGGCACGTGCGGGATGATGCGACGGAATATTCAGTGCTTCGAAATTGTGATAATCATCTTCAATTTCGGGTCCGACTTCGACTGTGTAACCTACAGCGCGAAAAATATCTTCAATTCGTTGCAAAGTGCGCGTAACAGGATGCAATCCGCCGGTGTTTTGCCCGCGACCGGGAAGTGTTACATCAATCACTTCACTTGATAATTTTTCAGCAATCGCGGCTTGTTCTAAAAATTCCTTGCAAGCATTTAATGCGTTTTGCACAACATCTTTTGCTTTATTAATTTCCGCACCGGCCGCCGGACGCTCTTCGGGTGATAATTTCCCGAGCGTTTTCATCTGCGCAGTGATGCTGCCATTTTTGCCCAAATAATTAACGCGTAAATTTTCAAGCGTGTTCAAATCACTTGCAACTTTGATTAATTCAAGCGCTTCTTCAACAAGCGCAGCGAGATTTTCCATCTGCTATTCCAAATAAAATAAAAAATATATTTTCAACATTAATACACAGAATACAGATTGTGGTTCTGCGCAAATCGTCGCTCCTGCGCTTCCTGCGCCCGCGACATACGACCACCATGGATGGTGGAAGTGCAGAAAATGCAGGAGCAATTTTCTGCCCGTACATCCTGTACATAAAAAAAGGGAAGAACCCGTAAGCTCCTCCCCTTTTTATCGCGTTTTTTATCGGTGCAAACATCACACCGACGTTGTTGGGCGATTAAGCAGCGAGAGCTGACTTAGCCTTGGCAACAACGGCAGCAAACGCAGCTTTATCGTGAACAGCCAAATCAGCCAGAACGCGACGATCCAGAATGATGTTGGCTTTCTTCAAACCAGCAATCAATTGACTGTATGTCACGCCTTCAGCACGAGATTGGGCGTTGATACGAGTGATCCACAGAGCACGGAAATTACGCTTTTTCACGCGACGATCGCGGTAAGCATATTGACCAGCTTTGATCACAGCTTGTTTGGCCATACGGAATGTACGTGAACGTGCACCGTAATAACCTTTCGCTTGCTTTAAAACTTTCTTGTGACGACGACGCGCCTCTACACCACGTTTAACACGGGCCATATCTCAATCCTCAAAATGTCTATTGATAAACGCCGGTTAGATGGCGCGAAACATACGCTTAACACGTGGTACATCAGCTGCATCAACGATGCTGGTACCGCGCAATTGGCGCTTACGTTTGGTAGTCATTTTGGTCAGGATATGGCTCTTGTTCGCGTGTTTGAACTTGAAGCCAGCAGCCGTCTTTTTGAAGCGCTTGGATGCGCCACTGTGTACTTTAGCTTTGGTTGCCATGTGTATACTCCACACTTTTGGGTAAATATCGATGCAAGTCTTTCAATATTAAAAAACCGCACCATTGAAATAATCAAGGCAGCTAAAAGCCCGACTATTTCCTCTTTTTGGGGGCGATCACCATAGTGAGCTGCTTACCTTCCATTTTGGCAGCTTGCTCAACGGCGCCCATCTCAGTTAAGTCAGTCTCGATGCGTTGCATCATTTCCATACCTAACTCCTGATGGGCAAGTTCGCGGCCACGAAACTTTAAGGTTATCTTGGCCTTGTCCCCATGCTCCAGGAAGCGAATTACAGCTTTCAGTTTTACCTGATAATCCGCTTCCTCCGTCCCTGGGCGAAATTTCATTTCTTTGATCTGCTGCTGCTTTTGTTTCTTCTTGGCAGCAGCTTTGGTTTTTTTGATTTCAAACAGATGTTTACCATAGTCCATGATCTTACAGACTATCGGATCACTGTCAGCGACTATCTCCACCAAATCCAGAGTGGCAGCCTGAGCTTTCGCCAGTGCTTCACTCAACGGGACTATGCCGACTTGTGTCCCTTCAGCATCAATTAAACGAACTGTTTTGGCTTCTATCTGATCATTGATCCGCGCTTTTTTTGAATTGCCTTTAGTGGCTGCTGCCGCGGGTGCATTGTCTCGTTTGATAATCGTATCTCCAAAAAATTAATCGATTCTTGATCTTTTTTATTCGCCAGCAGAAAAAACTCTGCCTCGACGCGCTATTTCGGCGGTCAAGCGATAAATAAAAGCATCAAGGGTCATAACACCAAGGTCGCTGCCGTCGCGCGTACGCACTGCAACTGATTGATTTTCAACCTCTTTATCGCCAACGACGAGCAGGTAGGGAACCCGCTGTATGGTGTGCTCGCGGATTTTAAAGCCGATCTTCTCGTTTCTCAAGTCCGGAATCACTCGAATGCCCTTATCTCGCAAGGTTTTTTCGATATTTCGCACATAATCGGCCTGATTATCGGTGATATTAGCCACCGCAACCTGGACTGGTGACAACCAAACCGGGAAAGATCCCTCATAGTGCTCGATCAAAATTCCCAG
>CBFGPN010000269.1:0-3658 GCA_965650675.1 uncultured Cellvibrio sp. | reverse complement strand
ATTGGATATTTTTTACCAATGGCCAAAAAAATGATGCCAATTACACTGGTGAATATAGCGGACAACACAAAGGCAACTTGATTGGCACTTTCATACGCAAGCGAAAAGCCAACGGGCAATAACATGAAGAGTGCAAGTAAATTCAGAATAGCGCCCAAAATCAGCAGGCAAGGGCCAAATAGTTTCATACGCATCCATTGATGATAAAAATGCTGGCCATTTTAAAGGTAAGCATAGTCATCAAACCAGAGGCAGGGAGCAAATATCAGGCAACTTTCATCAAATCATCGTAAACAAGGGAGATAAATAAATTCAAAATATGCGGTGATTGTTGCAAGAACACACTTAAATCGGTTTCCGGATTGCGTTTTGTCATTTTAGGCAAGCTTTGATCAACGTAACGTTTGGCCGCATCAATTACCACATCTTTAAACACCATGGGTCGGGAGAAATGTATGTTGGGATGTGTAATGCAAAATTGCGTATAGGCATAAAGTGCTTCCACCATGGCCGCCTTGTAATAGGGCGGATAAAGTTGATGCGTCATATTGTCAATCAGGTGTGCAAAGTTGACTTCACCTGGCGTCATGGAACTGCGGGTAATCTCGCAATCCAATTTGAATTCTGTGCCGGTCGGGTTACTGAAAACCAGCGTGTTGCAAAAAGTCAGGCTATGCCAAATATCCTGCAAAAAATTCTTGTCGAAATGGGTAATCAAACCTCGCGCTGTACGCCATTCCAGCCAGTCGGTATCGTTGGTATCAGACAGCAGTGGGTTCTCATCCACTTTGTTGTCATGATGATGTATTTTGTAAGGCGAAACAAAATTGATTTCCTGAGAAAATACATGTTTTCGTGACGACAAAACATTACGGATTTTATTGTAAATTTTGGTCGGCGATTGCAACCCCAGCCACTCCAGTAAACTGACTTCCTCTGCATCACCTTTATCCATCGCACAGAGCAACATAAAATTACGCAGCTGCACTGAATGCAAGCCATCAAAGAGCGTTGGCTCAGCACGAATCAGAGAGCCTATGGCTGACAGTATTTCCTGTACCAATGTACGCTCCAATAAATCGGGAAACAATTGGCGCACACTTTCGAAATAGCTGGTATTGGAAAATGACTGGTCAATTTTGATTTCGGTATAGTCATTATCACCAACGTTGACCGTTAAATTTCGGGCAGCCAATAAAGTCAAACTGTCGGAAAGATCAATCAAGGTGTAGTTGAATTGGGAAAAACAAAACCTTGCCAGCAGCCAATAATTATTTTTTTGCGAACGCACATACACATCGCGAATTAAATCACGCAATGTGATGGATGAGCCATCAATTGATACTATGTCACTCATTTTGTGATTTTTTACATAATTGAAAAATTTTCGATAAGTAAAAATATCACTTTCGGTATAAAAATTTTCCAACAAGGCGCGGGCAACTGGTTCCATTTGTTCCGCTTTTATCGTTTCATCACCGGCATCCGTTGCCAATACATTATTGGTTAATGCATGAACATGAAAGTAGGGAATGGTTAACCTGTTCACTCGCGATGCACGATAAGCAAGATTGGCAGAGGCATACCCCACATAATCAATTTCAGTACGTAGTTGCAAGTTACGAAGTTTTTGAAACAATAATGCAGCATTGGGAATTTTATAAAGGCGATGATCCATCATCAAGGTAAATACAGCCACTTCCGAACTGATCCAATTTTTGTAAATAAAATGGATTTCCTGCTCCAGATTTTGTGATACCCATTGCGCATCATACATGCGGTAATCTTCGCGTTCACTTTGCATCCAGGATAAACACAAATAAATCTTGTTATTGATTTCATAGGTTTGCGACGTTGCCAAACTTTGTACTCGACGCCTTGGTCTGCCTGTTAATCCCAGTGCACGGTTTTCACCCACATGCGCATAGGTTTCCATCAAGCCTGAAGCCGATACCACCGCCATGGGTTTAATATCCTGCAAACTTTCTGCAATTACACCATGTTTTGCCAGATGTTGTTTGATCTGATCATTTTCGGTTAACACCACCAATGCGATATTGGATTTGATAAATCGGGTAGAGCGTCGGCGCATTTTCAGTGGATCAATATCATCCGTACTCACCAGGCCTTCATCCAATAATAATCCTGTATAAAATAAACTTTGCGCCCACACCAAAGGCAAATTGTCGTTTGGCACCCGCGCCTGGGAGCGCGGATTTTTCTTTTCCGCTTCAACGTTTTCTTTGGGCAAATAATAAAGTTCTGGCAGCAACCCAACACCATCAACGTTGACCATCAGCGATTCGAGTTTTTTACGATAATGTTTGGCGGTTGCTTCACTGCCATCAAATAAGGCCGTGATATAGAGGTAGGTAAAAAATAACGGCCATTCGGATTCTATATTGGAAAAATTGACCAATTCATTCATGTTGTAATAAATGCGCGAGCTTTCTTCCAATACAGTTTGATGTCCATCCCATAAAAAACGTTTGCACCCATAATTGCCACCCAATTTTGTCAGCACTGTATCGCGAGTTTGGGTTGCCAGAGTTTCTTTACCTACTGCAAAAGCGGGAAATCCGATAATACTGAGCAATGCACTGTCAGTTTCCTTGGAGAGAGATTCACGTGGAAGCAAGGACGCAAGAGTTGTTCTCGCCAGTGAAATTGCATCAGCAATAACATGAATCACACCTCTTTTATCACTGTTTTTTCCAAATAAATTAAATCCATCCAATGCCTGCAATGCAGCTTTGGCCATACCAACCGAGCTGGCATTTATTTCTGTTTTACCATTGTTAATTTTATTCCCACGTTCCCAAATTCCATAATCCGGTGTGCGGTATGCACTGGAAATGTAATAGACAAGATTTTGCACAAAATCGACTTCGTCCGATGTGCAGATGATGCGTAATCCTGATGCACTCATTTGTGCCAGCATCAATAAATAAAGTGATGTAGCATCAATTTGCAAATGTCCCCATGCATCATCGGCAACCACGGGCAGGCCGGTTGCTGTGTCATATTTTGCATGTAAGGAATCTTTATTTTCGAGAGAGTATTTAAATGCCTCAACTTTGCGTGACTGTCGCATCATAGATTGCAATAAGCCACGCATTAATTTGATAGTTGATTGGCCCAGTTGATCCGCTTTGTGGTCATCACCCTGACGTTTAAATGCAATTCCCAATACCCACACCGACATAATTGAATAGACGTTATCCCTTACCCATGCATCTGTGTAATCACCGTGATTATTTACCGCGGTACTGGCGGGCAACAACCCTGTAACAGGATGTTGTCGGCTGAGTATGACTGTCTCGACTTCAGCGTATAAACGCTCTAACAGTTGAGTTTGTTTCATTATTGATCATTCCAAAAAAAAATCCTGATTCGATATTAACAACTACCCGGTCGTTTCGATCTGATTAATTAGATTTGATTGCAAGCCTATTTGATCAAAAACCCGTTTGATTACAAACCAATCTACACCTTTTCACTTTATCTGCAATTATAGTCAGCAATTTTGATGCCACCAAAATATGCACGAAAATGTCACTTGTGCACGCCTGTTTTTGCCCATTGCGAGCAGCATAAAGCACTTGATTGGTGCGGCAACGAAAATTTGGTCTCAATTATTTTCACTTATTCATGATTG
>CBFGPN010000268.1:0-3795 GCA_965650675.1 uncultured Cellvibrio sp. | reverse complement strand
AGCTAGTTCCTCCCCCTTGCCAAGGGGGAGGTTAGGAGGTGAAATTTTCAAATCAAAAAAATAAATTCCAGGAAAAATTAATGTCCAAAACCAAACAAGCCTTCGTGTGCAATCAATGCGGCGCTGAATATAAAAAATGGCAAGGCCAATGCACAGAGTGTAATGAATGGAATTCAATTACTGAAATTCGTATTAGCAATGCTCCTGCTGCACGCACGGCAAAATTTGATGGTTATGCAGGCGCTGCATCGGGAAACAAAGTGCAAACTTTGGCAGAAGTTGCGGTAGCAGATGTACCACGTGTTAGCAGTGGTGCCGGGGAGTTGGATCGGGTGTTGGGTGGTGGATTTGTGCCGGGTTCAGTAACACTAATTGGTGGTAATCCCGGTGCAGGTAAATCAACGCTTTTATTGCAAACACTGTGTCATCTCGCAAAAAACATGACAGCACTTTATGTCACAGGTGAAGAATCATTACAGCAAGTTGCCATGCGTGCGCAGCGTTTGGGGTTGCCGACAGATAAATTACAAATGCTCAGTGAAACCAGTGTGGAATCCATTTGCGAAACGGCGCAAACTTTGTCACCTAAAATCATGGTGATTGATTCAATTCAAGTTATGCATATGGATGATATTCAATCAGCGCCGGGTTCTGTCTCACAAGTGCGTGAGAGCGCAGCTTATTTAACCCGCTTTGCAAAACAAACCGGAACCGTTTTAATTTTGGTTGGGCATGTGACCAAAGATGGAACGCTTGCTGGCCCCAAAGTATTGGAACATATGATTGATTGCTCAATTTTATTGGAAGGCGATAACGATTCACGTTTTCGTACCTTGCGTGGCAATAAAAATCGTTTTGGTGCAGTAAATGAATTGGGTGTGTTCGCGATGACGGAGCAGGGGATGCGTGAAGTGAATAATCCCTCTGCAATTTTTTTACAGCGTGCAGAAGAAATTTCTTCTGGTTCTGTCGTAATGGTAATCTGGGAAGGAACGCGTCCATTATTAATTGAAATACAAGCCTTGGTTGATGACAGTCATTTGGGAAATCCGCGTCGTGTCGCGGTTGGTATGGATCAAAATCGCCTTTCCATGTTGCTGGCTGTTTTACACCGGCATGGTGGAATCATGGTAGGTGATCAGGATGTATTTGTGAATGTGGTTGGCGGTGTAAAGATTTTGGAAACCAGTGTGGATCTTGCGGTATTGCTGGCAATAGTGTCCAGTTTTCGCGACAAAATTTTACCTGAAGATTTAATTGTATTTGGTGAAGTAGGGTTGGCAGGGGAGATTCGCCCTGTTCCCAGTGGTCAGGAGCGTTTGCGTGAAGCGATTAAACACGGATTTAAAAAAGCGATCATTCCTTTTGCCAATGCACCGCGAGAAAAATATCCAGGTATTGAAGTCATGGCCGTAAAAAATCTTCAGGAAGCTTTGAATGCAATTTAGCAATTGAAAAATAAAATTGTTCGATTTTTTATTTTTCCAGACTTTCAAAATAATCCAGTAAATTCTGCAAGCCTTGTGATTCGAGATGGTTATTGGAGGTTATGGATAAACCAATAATATGTTCGCGAATATGCACCACAGTTCCGCGAAGCTGTAATGATTTGAATTTTTCGTTGGCAATATCTTCCAGTTCGATAGTCAAAAATAATTCATCGCCTGGTCGCAACAAATGTTCATCCAAAACCGCAAAGCGTGCGCCGGTTGCTGAAATATCCAGCAAGTGTGCAGCCCAGCTGACGTGCGACATCTGCAATGCAGCATAAGCCCGCACCGGATAGCGTTTGGCATTGCGCCTTTCTTCATTATTCAGTGAAAGTTTATTCACAGATCATTCACCAATTCTGAAAGTTCTCTTTCCGCTGCATTGGCATCGCCCATATTTAATTCAATCAGGCGACGTAAATGTCCGATGCTATCAATATCAATAGATTCGCAAGACAGCCCCAATTGGTTGTGATGCTGATGTGCCACCATTACTGACATCGCGATAGTAGTACTGTCGTTTAAAATCACTTTTACCAATATAGGTTCACGGTGATTAATAGATTCGGGTAATCTTTGTTGAAGCAATAATCCTTTCAAGGATATGTCCAGCAAGCTTGCTCTCCAGTGATAATCGCCTTGTGCCAATTCTACTTGTGCATCAAATAAAATCCGACTGAATCGGCGACGTTCAGGAGTTTGATTTTTAGATGAAAATTCGGTCATAAATTGCTCATGGTCTGCACACTGCTGCTTGCTACTGAGTGTAGTTGTTTGAGGGGGTTTCGCCATTTT
The DNA here is from genome assembly GCA_965650675.1 of uncultured Cellvibrio sp. Taxonomy (GTDB): domain Bacteria; phylum Pseudomonadota; class Gammaproteobacteria; order Pseudomonadales; family Cellvibrionaceae; genus Cellvibrio. The sequence goes on along the minus strand of CBFGPN010000268.1, from coordinate 1,510 downwards.
CATGTGTAACTTTTTGTGTTTGCCTGTTGTTGGGGGCAAATCTATAATCCCCGGCTTTTTATGCGGATAACCGTGGCAAAACTTTCAAGGGCCAGATATGAGTGACTTGCGTATAGGTATAGATTTGGGTGGTACGAAGACGGAAGTCATACTTTTGAATGGATCAAGCGAGGAAGTATTTAGAACACGCATTCCCACCGTCAGGAATGATTACGCGGCCACTTTGCGTGATATTGCTGATCTGGTCAGTCAGGCAGAGCGTGCCGCTGGTACAGATAATCTGCCGGTAGGTATAGGTATTCCTGGTACCGTCTCGCGTAAAACCGGATTCGTCAAAAATGCCAATTCAACCTGGTTAAATGGCAAACCCTTCCAAAAGGACATATCCAACCATTTAAAACGCCAGGTGCAGGTAACAAATGATGCCAACTGCCTTGCTGTTTCAGAAGCAACTGATGGTGCGGGTAAAGGTTATGAGTTGGTGTTTGCCGGCATTATTGGCACAGGCTGCGGTGCTGGTCTGGCTTTCAAAGGTAAACCTATAGTGGGACCGAATGGTGTTGCAGGGGAGTGGGGGCATAACCCTTTGCCCTGGACGTCAGCACAGGATTTAACTGCTCGACCCTGTTATTGCGGAAAATCGGGATGTCAGGAAACTTTTTTGTCAGGCACAGGTTTGTGCCTTTCTTACAAGCTTGCTTCAGGTCTTGATATAAAAGGAAACCAGCTGGTGGACCTGGCCAACCAGGGTGAGTCACTCGCTATTCAAATCCTTGATCAATACTATGATCAACTGGCGCGTGGATTGGCCGCTGTTATTAACATCCTGGATCCGGACGCAATTGTTTTGGGTGGTGGCGCTTCAAATATTGCCGGTATTTATACGCAAGTTCCCCAAAGACTATCTCATTATGTATTTGGTGGTGAATGCGATACGCCCATACTTCAAGCTGTGCACGGCGATTCAAGCGGTGTGCGCGGAGCTGCCTGGTTGAATCCACTTTGATCAAAAATTATCGGTGCGAATGGAGGCAAAATTGAAAGCAAAATATTTCAAATTTTTAGTCAATTTATGGCCGCCGTTATTTTTTTCTGGCATTAAGGTGATTCGCGTTAGCGCAGATTATCGGGAAATTGATGTGGCGTTGAAGTTGCGCTGGTACACCAAAAATTATGTGGGTGTGCAGTATGGCGGCAGTTTGTTTTCCATGACTGATCCATGGTACATGGTGATGTTAATGACGGTGTTGGGAAGAAATTATTATGTATGGGATAAAACAGTCGAAATTGATTACATCAAACCCGGTAAAACCCATGTGTATGCCAAATTTCTTCTGACGCAGGAAAAGATTGACGAAATAAAATCAAAAACTGCCAATGGGGAAAAATATCTCCCGGAATTTTTGATAGAAATTCGCGATGAAAATAATGAATTAATTGCGAAGCTGAAACGGACTTTGTATGTGAAGTTGAAAAATAAGCCCTCACCCTAGCCCTCTCCCAGAGGGAG
>CBFGPN010000267.1:0-3845 GCA_965650675.1 uncultured Cellvibrio sp. | reverse complement strand
GTCAGTAATCAGAATCAAGGTTTGGTCGCTGCCAAATTCACGAAATTTATCCAGTTGTATATAAAGTTTTTTGATCTGTTCGCCTGTGTCCAGGTTAATCAATTCTTTTGCCGGTGCTTTATCAGGTAAAGTTAAATTTAATTGCCCTAGATTATTGACCAGTTTGGGTTGCCGGATATTCAACATAATAATTGCAGCGTTATTCATGACGATAATATTGCCTTCTTCATCAGCAGTAATAACGCCTATATCAATTTGGGTGATAATTTTTTCCAGCAGCGCGCGTTTTTCGGCGTTAGCCAGTTTATGACTGGAAAGTTCATTGGAGAGAGAGTTAATGCTGTCTACCAAACCACTTAATCCGGAAGAGGTGAGTTCCTGCCTGGCTTTTAACGAAAAATCACCTTGTAACATGCCCTCTACAACAGACGTCAAACTACGTAAGCGATAAGTGAGTTCATTGCGCGTGATATAAATGGCATAGACTATGGTAGAAAACTGCAACAGAAAAAGCAGTACAATAAAATAAGGCGAAAAATTTTGCCTGATGCACAACCAGATGCTGAAAAGAGTGATAGGAAAACTGACGATCAGTATTGCGCGGGTTTGAATAAATTCAAGGGGACGTTTTTTCATCGAATCTGTAGTTTTTCCAGTCGTCGGTAAAATGCACTGCGGCTCAGCCCCAGAGAGCTTGCTGTTTTCGACATGTTACCCGACTGCTGCAAAATTCTGGATTCAATAATATTTTTTTCAATTTCATCGAGTGTGCTGTTGCTGTAATCGTCATAGGGAAGGTGTTGATTCGCATAATCCTGTTGATTGTCATGCAGCATCAATGCTTTTGCATCAATTTTTCCATCTTCACTCAGTATCAGGCTGCGTTCTATGACATGTTGTAATTCGCGGATATTACCCGGCCAGTCATACTGATTAAGTCTATGGTGTGCTTCTGCCGTTAATTCAGCCGGAGGGCGTCTATGACGAAGGCATGCTGCTTCCAGAAATTGATGGCAAAGTTCATCAATATCTTCGCGTCGTTCACGCAATGCAGGCACGCGAATTTCAACAGTGTTTAATCGGTAGAGAAGATCCTGCCGAAAACTGCCATCAGCGACCATCGCTTGAATATTGGCATTGCTGGCGGAAATTAATCGCACATCGGTATTGATAGTAGTTGATGAACCCAATCGTTCAAATTGTCGCTCTTCCAAAACACGCAATAATTTTGCTTGTTGGCTGAGCGGGATATTGCCAATTTCATCCAAAAATAATGTGCCTTTATTGGCCAGTTCAAAACGTCCGACGCGCGTTTCTTTGGCGTCGGTAAATGCACCTTTAACATGGCCAAACATTTCACTTTCAAATAAAGATTCAGCAATAGCGCCCATGTTAATGGCGACCATGCGTTGATTTTTTCTGTGCGACAACTGATGAATGTAATGCGCGAGCATACTTTTGCCGGTACCATTTTCCCCGGATAAATAAATATTCAAATCGCTGGTGGCGACACGATGAATAGTGTCCATTGTTGATTTCATTGCAGGCGAATTGCTGATGAGCTGGCGAATGTCCTGCGCTGAAATTTTTTCAGCGAGTAATTTGTTTTCAGTAATCAATTCGGCCTGAAAACGTTTTTGTTCCATGATGGTTGCCTGGGTTCGGACTATATTGAGTAGTCGTTCGTTTTCCCATGGCTTCTCAATAAAATCACTTGCACCTTGCTGTAAGGATTTTACAGCAAGTTCAATTGAACCCCAGCCAGTCATCACAATCAGCGGAATGTCAGCGTTAAATTGCTGGCATTGGCTGATTAAATTAAGTCCTTCGCCACCGGATGTGGTGTCATGTGTAAAATTCATATCCAGCAATACCAAATCGATTGCCTGTTGCTTCAACGTCACCATTGCTTCCTGCGGACTTTTTGCCAATACCGTTTGATGCTGCTCGCGTTTCAGCAACAATTTGAGCGCTGCTAAAATTGCATCGTCATCATCAACAATTAATATATTTGCCATTTTACAATCCGATTCAATTCAATTTACTCGTATCTTAATGCCACCGCAGGTTCCATACGTAGCACGCGCTGCAGTGGTATTAATGTCGCCAGAAATACCGCTGTCGCAATAATTGAAGGTACCAGAATATAGGCTAGCAGATAGAGCTGGTTTTCGGCACCAATAGTCCTGATAAAACCCTGGCTCATAAAATACGCAAGCGGTATGCCGACGATAAAACCGGTGATTAACTGCAAGCTGCTTTGTCGTGTAAACAATAATAATATTCGAGTATCGGGTGAGCCCAACGCACGTCGAATGCCCAATTCCTGCGTGCGTTGTTCAACATGATTGGCCATCACGCCGTAAATTCCTGTCACCGCCATTACCAGTGCGCAAATGGCAAACAATGCAAATATGCGTTCAACAAATTCCAGTAGCATCCGGTTGCTTTCCGCTTGTGCTGTTAATGCGGCGAAGCGATACATCGGCAGGTTGGGATCTATTTTATGTAGCACTTTTGCCAGCGCTTCCTGATAGCTGTTGGGGTCGGATCGGGTTTTTAATACTATCGCCATGGCATCGCGCGGCATCTGTCTGAATGGAACATATAAAGTTGGTGATTGTTCCGAACCAAATACACTGCCTTGCAGTAATTGTGGTACTACCCCCACTACCGTCATCCAGGTGTCAGGTGTAGATTGCGTGTTGACACGACGAATACGTTTGCCAATTGCAGATTCACCCGGCCACAATTTTTCAGCGAAGGCATCGGAAATCACCACCACTCCGGGTGAGTTTTCATTATCGCGATGATCAAGCAATCGACCTTCAATCAAAGGAATGGAAAGTGTGTCAAACGTATTGGGATAAACCTGTACCAAATGTGCCTTGGGGAAAACAAAATCCGGAAATTCCTGCCCTTCCGGTTGGAATCCATTGGCGGGTAAAAACTCGGTAGGTACGTGCGACATGAGCGTCGCTTTTTCTACACCGGAAATCTTGCTCGCATCCATCAACACGCGATCATAGTAAGCAGTTTGTGCGGGCCCTTCAGGGTAAACACTGGCAGGGGGATTAACACGTGCAGTCAAAAAATTATCAATATTAATGCCGTAACCTTCGGTGACTGCCTGATGAATTAAAATAAAAATAATGCCTGCGATAATCATCAGGGTACAAGACAAACCGATTTCAATGACTACCAGTGTTTTGCTGATCCAGCCTGCCGTTTTGCCCATGGCAGTTTTGGCAGCATCTTTTAATACGGCATTAAAATTTCCACCGGATGCTTTCCATGCAGGTATCAAGCCGGTTGCCACTGTAGTTAACAGGATGATAACAATTGCATTGATGATATCTTCAGATTTAAGTGACATAACTGCAAAAAATGGAATGCCATCAGTGCTGCGATTCAGAAAAAATTGGGTTGTTAGATCCAATCCCCAACCGGCAAATAAAATGGCAAGCAAGCCGCCGATACCGCAAATAAATAAACTTTCCCAAAGCATTTGTATAATTAATCGTGCACGGGGAGCACCCAGCGCTACCCGTATGGCGATTTCCTTTGAGCGAATGTTGGCTCTTGCAAGTAATAAATTGCCAACGTTAATACAGCTGAGCACCAGTACAAATAACCCTGCACTCAACATCAACAAAAAAATAGTAATCATGCCGCGCAGCACTTCACGTTTATAAAGATCAGCGCGAACACTGATATTTTGTTGCGGGTTGATACGTAAGTCAGGACTATTGGCAAAAATATTTTTTAATTCAAGCTCTGCTTCTGCTGCGGAAACGCCGGGTTTTAATTTTGCCAAAAGGCGTATCAGCGGTGAATCTTTCAGT
>CBFGPN010000266.1:0-3846 GCA_965650675.1 uncultured Cellvibrio sp. | reverse complement strand
GTCGTGGACCTGGTCCTTCTTGAGTTTGTCGCGGATGTCGGCTTCGCGGCCGAGCAGTCGCACCACGCGCTGGCCGGTCTTGTCCTGAATCTTGGCGGCGACGGTGGTGTCGAAGGGATTCGCAAACGCAACGAGCAGGAAATCGCCGACACGACCGCCGTGATGGGCGGTGAAGATTGGGAGCTTTGGATTGACGCATTGCAATCCGCTGGTGTGTTGGCGCAGGGTTGCAAAACAGTTGCCTACACTTATCTCGGTGACAAATTAACCTGGCCCATTTACGGTAAAGCGACTATCGGTAAAGCCAAAGAAGATTTGGATCGTGCCGCAAAAGCACTGAATAATAAAATGAAGCCATTAAATGGTGCTGCGAATGTGGCAGTGCTGAAAGCTGTTGTGACACAAGCCAGCTCCGCTATTCCGATTATGCCTTTGTATTTGGCAATTTTATTTAAAGTCATGAAAGAGGGTGGCACTCACGAAGGTTGTATCGAACAGATTCAACGTTTATTTAAAGAGTGTTTATATTCTGCCAATCCACGTATTGATGATTCTGCTCGTTTTCGCGTTGATGAATTGGAATTGAGTCGTGAGGTTCAATCCAGGGTGGAAGCCATTTGGCCGCAAGTCACTGAAGAAAATTTATTCGAATTAACCGACTTCAAAGGTTACAAGGATGAATTTTTGCGTCTGTTTGGATTTGGTATCAAAGGTGTGGATTACGATGCAGAAACCAGTCCTTTGGTGAAAACGAATTTTTGATGGCTCCCTCCCAATCTTCCTTGCCAGTGGGGACTTTACTTCCTGCTTAATGCAGAGTGAGGTCTGTTCCCTGCTACGGCAAGGGTTTGGTGGAGTCAAAAAATTCCAATCATTGAGATAATCCGGTGATCAAACATCTCAACGCAACACTGGTAACATTTCTGTTCTCCATTACTACGGTGATGGTATTTTTCCCTATTCTTTTTTTAGCCATTTTTAAATTACTACTGCCTTTTGAATCCTCACAGAAATCAATACACAGAGCCTTGGATTGGTGTGCCAGTCAGTGGATGTCGTTTAATAATTGGCAGCAAGACCTATTGTTACCCACGCAAATTGAAACTCAGGGTTTGGATAATCTTTCGCTGGAGCAATGGTATTTGATGGTCTGTAATCATCAATCCTGGGTGGACATTTTAGTGATCTTGCGTTTGTTTAATGGCCGTATTCCTTACATTAAATTTTTTCTGAAGCAATCGCTGCTGTATATACCTTTTATGGGATTTTGTTTTTGGGCTTTGGATTTTCCTTTTATGCGTCGATACACCAAAGAACAATTGCAAAAGTATCCACAGTTAAAGGGCAAGGACATAGAGCAGACACGAAAATCCTGTGAGGTATTTCGTCATAATCCAGTCACTATTATTAATTTTATGGAAGGCACCCGATTTACCAAAGTCAAACATGATCAACAGCAGTCAGTCTATCGTTATTTGCTTATGCCCAAGGCCGGTGGTGTATCTTTTGCGCTGTCGGCGATGGACGGGCAATTAAAGCAATTGTTGGATGTCACTATTTTTTATCCGGAAAAAATTCCGACCTACTGGCAATATGCGAGTGGTGGTGTGAAAAAAATTCATCTGCATCTTAGGCAATTACCTATCACTACTGATTTAATTGGTGATTATGCGGAAGATGAAATCTTTCGCCAGAATTTTCAAATTTGGGTGAATCAGATATGGCAAGAAAAAGATCAGCGCTTGATCCATTTTAATTCCCAATCAGAACAAGGCTAAATCTATAAGAGCTAATTATGGCGTCTCCACATTTTTCTTATGCTCTGCTTAAACCCCAACATTGGCCTTCATGGATAATGTTGTTGATCTGGATTGTTCTCGCACAATTGCCTTACAAAATTCAATATCTGTTAGCCAGGGTATTGAGCCCTTTGTTGCGGCTGAATAAAAAACGTGTGCATCAAGCCAGAATCAATATAGGTTTATGTTTTCCTGATTTAACTGATACGGAACGTGAAAAATTATTGCGTGATAATTTATTTTCAACGGCAATGACAGTGTTTGAAACAGGAATCGCCTGGTTTTGGCCGAAATGGAGACTTAGAAAGCTATTTAGCATTTCGGGGTTGGAATATATTCAGCAAGCGCAGGCAGAAGGGAAGGGAGCCTTATTGCTGAGCCTGCATTTTACTACTCTGGATATTGGCAGTGCCATGTTGGGCCAGTACGTCAATTATGATGGTATGTATAAACCTCACGCAAATGCAGTCTATGATTTTTTACAAAAAAATCGTCGCGAAGCCTATTGCAAAGGCGGTGTAGCATTTAGTCGCGATAATGTGCGTGCAATGATCAGTCAGCTGCGGAAAGGCAGAATGATATGGTATGCACCTGATCGTGATTTGGGATCAAAAATATCGGTGTTTGTTCCTTTTTTTGGTGTGCAAACTGCAACGGTTACCGCCACTTCACAATTCGCGCGTATGGGGCGTGCAAAAGTGATTCCGTTTTCACAGTATCGTTTGCCTTGGGGGAGAGGTTATCAAGTGGTAATTCATCCGCCATTTGATAATTTTCCAACTGAAAACGAAGTAGCGGATACATGTCGTGTTAATCAGTTCATGGAGAGTGAAATTTTAAAATATCCTGAACAATATTTTTGGGCGCAACCGCGATTTAGAACTCGTCCGCCCGGAGAAGAGAGCGTTTACTCGTAAAGATTTTTAATTTGCCAGTCTTGTTTTTTTTCCGCAGGTTTGAGCTTGTCCCATTCTTTATTTGCTAATGGCTGTGGTGGTGTTCCGGTATCTGTATTATTGGACAAGGTGATAGCTTTCTCTTCCAATTTTTTTATCAATAGATCCAGTTGCGCAATTTGCTTATCGAAACCGTGCGACAAGTTTTCACTGGCCAAGGCTTTTTTGGCCAAACCATAATGATGTATTGCCAGACGAATTTTACCCACTGTTTGCGATTGTTTTGCATTAAAGATGTGGCCATCAACGGTAATTTGCATCATCAATCTTTTAATTTGGTCTGTGTAAGCTTCAGCTTGTACGGGGTTTAGTAGTTTTTGGGCGGACTGTTGCACAACAAATTTCAAAAGCTCCTGAAGCAATTGGCGTGCTTCGCGAATTTGTTGTGGATTTTCCAGTCGAACCCTGGCGGATTGTTCCTGATTATGTAATTCATTCAATTGGGTAGTGTAATGTGCCAGTTGATCCTGATGAGAAGAGTCCTCGGGTTCTATTCGAGTGAGTTGATCGCAACAGTCAATAATTGATCTGTAGAGTAAAGCCATTAGATCTTTGGACAGGAATCCAATAGGAAAGCCGGTGACCAGATCCCGAAATACACTCCGACGGGCTCTCAACGCAGTCACTATGCGTTGTTTTCGTATGCGTCGTTTTTCAATTGAATGATTCAGGAATGAATAGCCAGCAAAGGCAATCACCAAGAGTAATACAAGGGCTACGCCATAGATGTACATTAGTTTTTTCTGTGCCTGGGTAGAATGAGTCCTGACTTGAGTATAGCACTGAAAAAAATAACCACTTGTCGCTTGCAACTTGGGAAAAAGCCCATGCAATTCAAAGTGCTGCGTTATTCGCACAACTTTAAAAACCAATAAAATCTGTTGACAGTATAGGTGTGCCTACATAGAATGCGCCCCACTTCTGACGAGACACTCCGGTGTTGATTTGGAAGGTCCGGGTCCCCATCGTCTAGTGGCCTAGGACACTGCCCTTTCACGGCGGTAACAGGGGTTCGACTCCCCTTGGGGACGCCAAACAAGCGGGAATAGCTCAGTTGGTAGAGCATAACCTTGCCAAGGTTAGGGTCGCGA
>CBFGPN010000265.1:0-3893 GCA_965650675.1 uncultured Cellvibrio sp. | reverse complement strand
GGAATTGGAACCGCGTTTATTTTCGTTTAACAATCCTGCCGGTGCTTGCCCTACTTGTGATGGTTTAGGCGTACATCAATTTTTTGATGAAGACAAAGTGATTCAGGATGAAAGTTTAAGTTTGGCCGAAGGTGCCATTCGCGGTTGGGACAAACGCAACGTTTACTACTTTCACATGTTGTCATCACTCGCCGAACATTACGGATTTAAAATTGACTCTCCCTGGAGCAAATTAAAAGCCAAACATCGTGAAGCGATTTTATATGGATCAGGCGACGACGAAATTGAATTTAATTATATAAATGATCGCGGCGATGTTTATCGTCGCACCCATACGTTTGAAGGCGTATTGAACAATATGGAACGGCGTTATCGCGACACCGAATCCAATTCAGTGCGCGAAGATTTGATTCGCTTTTTATCGACACAACCTTGCCCCGATTGTCACGGCACACGCTTGCGCACCGAAGCGCGCCATGTGTTTATCGACGGTAAAAATTTACCGTCGATTACTGAATTACCGATTGCCGATGCGCTTACCTATTATCAACAATTGCAATTCAGCGGTAGAAAAGCGGGCATTGCCGATAAAATTTTAAAAGAATTACGTGAGCGTTTAGGATTTTTGGTTGATGTGGGTTTGAATTATTTAACACTCAGTCGCAGCGCAGAAACCTTATCCGGTGGCGAGGCACAACGCATTCGTTTAGCCAGCCAAATTGGTGCGGGGCTTGTCGGCGTTATGTATATTCTCGACGAACCCTCAATCGGTTTGCATCAACGCGACAACGAACGTTTATTGAAAACACTCACACATCTACGCGATTTGGGTAACACCGTGATTGTGGTGGAGCATGACGAAGATGCGATTCGATTGGCAGATCATGTAATTGATATTGGCCCAGGCGCCGGTGTACACGGCGGACAAATTATCGCGCAGGGAAAAGTAAAAGATATTATGAATACGCCGGAATCCATTACCGGACAATATTTAAGTGGTGCCAAACAAATTGCGATTCCGTCTGTGCGTCACTCGGCACGTGATAAACAGTGGTTAAAACTGGTCGGCGCCAAAGGCAATAATTTGCAAAATGTCACATTGGAAATTCCTTACGGTGTGATGACTTGTGTGACCGGTGTTTCCGGCTCCGGAAAATCAACGTTAATTAATGGCACTTTATTTCCACTCGCTGCCACTGCGCTAAATGGTGCAAGCACACTCGCTCCCGAAGCACATGAAAAAATTATCGGTTTGGATTTATTTGATAAATGTGTCGATATAGATCAAAGTCCGATTGGTCGCACACCAAGATCAAATCCTGCAACCTACACACAAATTTTTACACCGATTCGTGAATTATTTGCGGGCACACAAGAAGCGCGCTCACGCGGTTATCAACCGGGTCGTTTCAGTTTCAACGTGAAAGGCGGACGCTGCGAAGCCTGTGAAGGTGATGGCGTCACCAAAGTTGAAATGCATTTTTTACCGGATGTTTATGTTCCCTGCGATGTGTGCAAAGGCAAACGCTACAATCGCGAAACATTAGACGTGCAATACAAAGGAAAAAATATTCATCAAGTATTGGAAATGACAGTAGAAGACGCGCGACAATTTTTTGATGCGGTGCCCGCAATTGCCAATAAATTACAAACCTTGCTTGATGTAGGTTTGGGTTACATTTGTTTGGGCCAATCCGCTACCACTTTATCCGGCGGTGAAGCCCAACGCGTAAAACTCGCCAAAGAATTATCCAAACGCGATACGGGAAAAACACTTTATATTCTCGACGAACCAACCACCGGCTTACACTTTTACGACATCCAACAATTACTGAATGTATTGCATCGCTTACGCGACCACGGCAACACCGTAGTAGTGATTGAACACAATCTTGATGTGATTAAAACGGCTGACTGGATTGTGGATTTGGGACCCGAAGGCGGCAGTGGTGGCGGCCAAATAATTGCCACCGGCACACCAGAAGATGTTGCAAAAAATCCGGCATCACACACCGGAAAATTTTTAGCGAATATGTTGAAAGTGAAAAAGAAAACCAAAAAATAATCGTCATCCCTGCGAATAATCACATGGATGTGATTATTCGCAAGGATGACGAAGTGAAATTAAACAAAAATAGATTCGTGCAAAGGTCTCTAATACTATTTCTTTTCTGTTTTGGATTGAATCAAGGGCACCACCGAAAGAACGAATAAAGCCACAATAGTGCTGAGCACTGCTGTGGACTCTCGCCCCAGTCCTGCAGCAACACCTATGGCAGCAGTCACCCAAATACCCGCTGCAGTGGTTAATCCCCTGGCCTCAGTTTGTCGAGTTCCCATGATAATTGCTCCTGCACCCAGAAAGCCGATACCCGCCGTCAAACCCTGCAACACCCGGCTTATATCAGCAATGGATGCACCCGCTTGTTGTGGAATCAAAACAAACAACGCCGCACCAATTGCAACCATCATATGAGTTCTCACACCCGCACTTTTACCTTGCCGCTGCCTTTCATAACCCAAGAGTCCACCCAGAACTGCTGCGACTGTCAGTCGCACTATGATGCGAGTAATTTGCGTCGCATCCGGGATGTCAGAAAACTCGGACTGCACCGTACCCCATACTTCTTGCCACATAACAAACCTCATGAAATCCACGTTTTATTACAAAATACCCTAACGTCTTGAATCAATGGGCACTCGGTGTGAACTATATCCAACCACTGGCGCAATAGTCACCGCCTTCCTTTTACTGCCTTCATTCACCTGCTAGGCTCTCGTTATTCTCAGGTATTAAAACCAGCGCCTGATGTTTTGGATGTTGTTGATAAATAATTGGATGTGTTTTTTGTGGTTTTGAAAATATGCGTAGGTCTGGTTTGTGCTCCAAAGCGGAAGTTCAATTTTGCAGTGATATTCCAAGTTATCGATGTCCAGACTAACAGTAACCCAATACCCGGATTTTTATGCAAGAAGTTAAACTAGTTCATTTTATTAGAGCTGCTGAAGATATTGGTTCACATGGTGACAACGATATGTTGCCGTTCGATATAGATAATAGGTTCATATCAGATCAGAAAGAACAGCTTGCTAAAGTTGCGTTTGATCTTTTCAGTGATCTTGAAAAAAGTGGATCTAAAAATGCAAAAAATACAATAAATGCACTTAACTTATTTACGGAACGTTTGTTGTCGCCAACCGGATCAAGTGGTTTTAGAATATCAACAAAAATACATCCTTTCTGGAATATATATTTAAACGCTTTAGCTATAGCAATAGCTGAAGAAAACGAAAAACACAGAAGTGACTTCGTGCACTCATATAGGTTTTTAAATACAGGTGAAAGTATCTTTGATAGAGAAAAATCTTGGAGAGCATATAAAGAAGCAACTATAAAAAATCCAGCTTTAAAAAACCCGAATGCTTACGTAGTTCAAACTGACATTTCCAGTTTCTATGAACACATTTACCATCATAGAATCGAGAATTGTATAGCTGATCTCTTTAGTGAAAATTCAACGGTAGCCACCCAAGTTGATCGGTTGCTTAGCAAAATTGCATCTGGCCGATCGTTTGGCCTCCCTGTTGGCGGGCAGTGCTCTCGAATTTTGGCAGAACTGTTAATGACATCTATTGATCAACTGATGACCCAATCAGGTGTTATTTGGCATAGATATGTAGACGACTTTACGTTAATTGCAGAAAACCAAGCGGATGCTTATAGATCCTTATCTATACTTTCAAATGCACTCGCAGATTACGGCTTATCTCTTAATAGATCTAAAACCACAATATTGAAGGCGCAACACTATGAAAATTTTGTATATGCACAATTATTTTCTAATGATGACAACGCGAGTAAGCTTAAAGAAATTGACTTGCATTTCGACCCT
>CBFGPN010000264.1:0-3898 GCA_965650675.1 uncultured Cellvibrio sp. | reverse complement strand
CCAGTTGCATATGGTATTGCGAAAAATCCACCGCACTTTGTACTGCACTTGCCCCGAAAATTAGTAAGGGAATGTACAGTGGGATGACAATCAGTGACAACAATAATCCGCTGCGCCTTGCGGATAGTGTCAAAGCTGCACCTATTCCACCAATCAAAGTCATGGTGATGGTGCCGAGCAATAGACTCAGTATTAGAGGTGAATATCCTTCCTCCGGCAAATTTAGTAGCAATCCTAAAAAAGGAGACAGGAGGGTCAATGGCAATCCTGTCACACACCAATGCACCAGCATTTTTGCGAGCACCACAAAATACAAAGGTTGGGGACTTATTAGGATTTGTTCCAATGAACCGTCTTCATAGTCACTGCGAAACATGGCTTCCAATGATAATAATGACGCCAACAATGCCATGATCCAAACAATACCAGGCGCTAACAATGCCAGGACTTTTTTATCCGGCCCCAAGCCCAAAGGAATCAAGCTAACTGCAAGTGTGAAAAATACCAAAGGATTGAGTAAATCCAGTTTGTGCCGTGCAACCACACGGAAATCACGCTGTAGATGACTGATAAACCCACCCAGTAACGACTGTTGCATCAAGCGGCTTCCTCCAGGGATTTTGCAGAGAAATCCTGCAAATGGATTTGCTTGATTCCAGGAATAGCCAAATCCTGATGCGAGGTTAACAATATCAAACCACCTGTAGCCTGATGATTCTTTAATAACTCCTCCAACATGTCGACACCGGATTTATCAATAGCGGTAAAGGGCTCATCCAAAATCCAGACGCGCGCCATGGTGAGATGCAACCTGGCCAAAGCAACCCGGCGAAATTGCCCGGCAGATAAATGATCGCAACCCGTGTCTTCATATCCTCTCAACCCAACTCTTCGCAGTGCGACTTCAGGGTGAACCTGTGTGGCTTGCTGGGCCGCAAACCAATGTAAATTTTCCAGCGGTGTCAGGGACTTTTTAATACCTGCCAAATGCCCCAAATACAGGCTGTCCTGTGCAAATTGCCAGCGGGAATTATGTAGAAGTGATTGACCCATATAACGGATATCGCCCGATGATGCGGGTGTTAAACCGGCAATTATGCGCAACAAACTGGTTTTTCCGGCACCATTGGGGCCCAGGATCTGCACCAGATCACCCGCTGAAAAACTGGCAGTGAGTTTTGCGAACAAAAGCCTGTCATCTCTTTCACAAGCTAATTGATCAAGTTCCAATAAAAGGTCGGACATAGTGTTAAATTCAATCGCCTATACTGTTGTTAATATTTTTATGTGGGCTGATTATAACGAGCGATGCCCAATGCTTCGAGAGATTTCTGGATGGACATACAATCAACGGGTGATAATTTACTCATCGCGACGCTGCAAAATATGCAGAAGTCACAAAATGAGCAATTAATTCAAATTGCCCGCATGGTGGGTTTAACCACCAACAGCAGTAGTAAAGCACAAGTTGTAGAGTTGATGGATCTTTCACCGGAAGATCGCGAGCAGCTATTAACACAAATTGATAAAACTCTGGCACAGATTAAATCCTCAGCAAACATGCCTGCCGCACAACAACAACTGGAAGCTCTCGAACAACAAAAAAATCTACTGCAACTCAATCTGGTGAAGCTGGCACTACTGCAGATCAATAATAAAACCTTCCCGGTGTATTCCACCTTTGAGTTACAAAAAGGTCAGGAAATCAGCCTGAAATTTGTGCCGAATATCGGGCTACAGTTATTGGCAATAACCGAAGCTGAAAGCAATATAGCCACCCAAGCCAAAATTGAACAAATTATCAGTCAAAACTTGCGACAGCTTTTGCCTTTACAAAAATCAGATAATTTTTTTACAGCACTCAGCTCAATCAATCAATTGGTGAAACAAATTCCTGCTGCGCAACTAAATCAATTGCTGGATAAACCAGTGCAGGCTGTGTTGGAAAAAATCAATCAACTGATTCCCAATCTGGATAAAATCATTGATCCACAAATGTTGAAAGCGATTATCGAAAAATCCGGAATTCAATTTGAGCGCCAGTTAATTGAATCCATTACTCGGGAAAAATCTGTTGTTCCTGCGGGGTCCAGCAATGTACCAACAAAATCCGAGGTTTCCATTAAAATTGCAGACCCAACAAAACCGGAGGCTCCGATAATCAAGCAAGAATTATCTTTTCAAGGGCAACGTTTGTCACCACAAAATTTGGCTCCCCTATTGAGTAATATAAATCAGGTAAAAAACACTGATGCAGCTAAACCACTCATAAATCAACCAACCCCCTTACAAGCTTCACTTGATGATGCCTCATTAATTGATAGAAAGTTATTCAATAGCTTATCAAGCAACCTGATTCCCGGAGCGCAAACCTACAGCTCACCCGTCAACAACTCATCAATTACCAATGCGGTAATCAATCCGGCAAAACCAATAAATGCAAACAATCTGCAAAGCTTGAGCCAGTCAAATTCTGCTACCCAATCAAGCCCTCAAAAACAACAGGATCTAAAAGGTACACTAATTGAATTGGTTTCAAAAACACAAGAAAAACTGGCAAACGAAAAACTGGAAGCAACCCATTATTCATCATTACAAAATACTCATCTGAAGGATTTTATCGCTCAGATATTACCCATGTTTGCAAACAAATTACCGCCAAAAGATTTATCTGTAAAAGTATTACGCACACAATTAATCGCTCTTTTACAACAACATGCCTATCAAGCAGTATCAAAAATCCAGATTCAGCAATTACAAAGTCTGCAACCACAAACCATTACACAATCCAGCGATAGCCAGCCACAAACATGGCAAATGGAAATTCCAATCCGCTATCAGCAAGATATTCACCCAATGCAGATTCATATCGAAAAACGCAGCATCGAAGATCAGGAATCTTCACCCGATAAACAGCGGGAGAAAATTAAACAATGGAAAATTTTGATGAATTTTGATCTACCAATAATCGGCCATTTCCATGCACAATTAATCTGGCTAAATCAACAACTCAGTGCAACTCTATGGGCTGAAAAAGCTGACACTTTGCAAATTGCAAAAGAAAAAATGGAAAATTTGCGTACAAAGCTGCAACAAGAAGGCATAATTGTCACCCGTTTGGAATGTCTTCCTGGCACACCCAATCGGCCACAAAATCAGGTCAATTATTCGCTTATCGATATTACAACATGAATCGCGACAATCTTTACGCCAACCCGCTCGGGGAAGTTTCCCGTTTTAGCTTTGATCAACAAGTCGTTGATGTATTTCCGGACATGATCAAACGTTCGGTTCCGGGTTATGCCACTATTATTAATATGATTGGTAATCTCGCCGGTATTTATGCCAGGTCCGATAGTAATTGTTATGACCTGGGTTGTTCTTTGGGCGCCGCAACATTAGCCATGCGTCACGGTATTCGCAGCAGTAATTGTAAAATTATTGGCATCGATAATTCGCAAGCCATGATTGACCGCTGCCAACAGGTCATGACTACCGACACAACTGATATCAATGTTGAGTTGATTAATGCCAATATTCAGGATGTTGAAATTAAAAACGCATCCATGGTGGTTTTAAATTTCACTTTGCAATTTATTTCCATCGAGCAACGTTTTTCCTTACTCACAAAAATTGCTGAAGGTTTGAACTCCGGTGGCGTACTGATTCTTTCCGAGAAAGTTATTTTTGAAGATCAACCACATCAGGAACTCATGACAGAATTGCATCATAATTTTAAACGCGCTAATGGTTATAGCGACCTGGAGATTGCACAAAAACGCAGTGCGATTGAAAATTATTTAATTCCTGAAACCCTGACAACACATAGGCAACGCTTGAAACAGGCTGGATTTTCCAGTGTCGATGTTTGGTTTCAATGTTTTAATTTTGCTTCGAT
>CBFGPN010000263.1:0-3902 GCA_965650675.1 uncultured Cellvibrio sp. | reverse complement strand
CGGCAGATGGTGGAAGGCCACCTTATGAGATCTGGTGCAAAGCTATTGCATCAGGACTATTTAAAGAACAACCTTTAATCAACACTTTGGGTATTTTACGCCGTCAATAATGATTCGCAGATGCTCTACGCTCCACTGCACCGGGAGTGATTGAAAATTAAAAAATTTCAGGAATATTTATGAATTTGTTTTCGAATTTACCGCTCAGCGAATCCATGCTCGCGAATCTGGATTCACTTGAATACAAAGAAATGACGCCCATACAAGCGCAAAGTTTGCCATTCATATTGCAAGGGGTCGATATTATTGGCAAAGCCAAAACAGGCAGTGGAAAAACGGCTGCATTTGCGATTGGCTTATTGCATCAATTGCAAACCGATGTTTATCACACACAGGCATTGGTGCTGTGTCCAACACGTGAATTGGCCGATCAGGTTGCCAAAGAAATCCGGCGTTTGGCACGCATGATTCCCAATATCAAAGTGCTGACACTTTGTGGTGGCGTTTCAATTGGACCGCAGCTTGCGTCACTGGAGCGTGGTGCACACATAGTAGTCGGCACGCCGGGACGATTGGTTGATCACTTGCGGAAAAATTCATTGCAACTGAATCAAATAAAACAACTGGTGCTCGACGAAGCAGACCGCATGTTGGATATGGGTTTTGCGGAAGATATAGATCAAATTATTGCCGCTTGCCCTGCAGAAAAGCAAACGCTGTTATTTTCAGCAACTTACCCAAAAGATATTGAAGCCATCAGCAGGCGCTGCCAAAAAAATCCGGAAATGGTCAGCGTTGAAACTCACGAAACCAATCTGGCAATTTCGCAAGAATTTTTTGAAGTTTTATCAAACGATTCCAAATTAAATGGATTGATGAGCCTTCTCGCTGAATACAAACCCAAATCCAGCATAGTGTTTTGTAATACCAAACAAACCTGTAATCAAGTGTTTGAATTTTTACAAGAACAAGCTGTTTCTTCAGTAGCACTGCACGGCGACCTCGAACAAAAGCAACGCGATCAAGTGCTTATACGTTTTGCCAATCGCAGTGTTTCCGTCTTGATTGCAACAGATCTTGCTGCTCGCGGCCTGGATATTAAACAACTGGATGCTGTCATCAATTTTGATCTGGCGCGCGACAGCGAAGTGCATGTGCATCGTATTGGCCGAACGGGTCGTGCGGGTGAAACCGGTATTGCATTGAGCTTAATTGCACCGCAGGATTTAACTGCGCTCAATCGACTGGAAAATTTTGTTGCCGCAAAAATTGAACTGAAATCTTTACCGTCATACAACACTTCAGTCAAGATTGAACCTGAAATGATAACCTTGAACATAGATGGCGGAAAAAAAGATAAATTACGCGCAGGAGACATTCTGGGTGCATTAACCAAAGACGCTGGTATTCCTGGCGAGAAAATTGGCAAGATCGATATTTTTGATTTCGCTGCTTACGTTGCAGTTGATAAATCCTTTGCGCAAAAGGCGCTGAAGCAATTGCAAACCAAACCATTAAAAGGTCGTCAATTTAGAGCTCGAAAGCTATAGCGCAGCAGACAAATATTTTTCAATATCAATTTCATCCTGTTGTTCAGGTAATAAATATTTCTCTGCGTAACGTTTATAAATCCCCGAGCGCAAAAATAATTCAAAGACGTTGGGATCAACATGTTGATCGAGTACCATTTTATAAAGAATATCAATTGAAGCACTAACGGACTTGGCTTTCTTATAAGGTCTATCCGAAGCAGTTAATGCCTCAAAAATATCAGCCAGCACCATAATTCTTTCAGGGATAGAAAGATCAGCTGCCATCAGCTTACGTGGATATCCCGTACCCTTTAAGGTTTCATGATGAGTAGAGGCATAACGCGGCACTTTTTTAAGTGATGCCGGAAAAGGTAATTTTTCCAGCATACGAATAGTGCCAATGATATGTTCGTTTATTTTAAATCTGTCTTCTGCAGATAAAGTGCCGCGCGCAATGGATAAATTATAAATTTCACCCAAATTATAAAGATTGTCCGGCACATCCATACGAATGCCAAAAGCAGGATCAAATTTTACAGGGCGATGATGATGAATAATATGTTCAGGTTTATTTGCCAGCAGCTGCTCCCATGCAGGTAATTGTGCAGGCAATTCTTTTTTAACCCGTAACTCTTCAACGGGTGACAGCCCCAATCGATCATCAAAATGACGGAGCCAAGGTGTTTTGGATAATTCATTCAACTGTAGCAGATCTTCCTCTTTTACAAATTCGCCGCCAATATTGAGCCTGGCAATAAATGCAAAATCATTCTGGAGTTGTTGTTGTCGTTCAGCCAACTTCGCATCCAGTTTTTCTTTAGAATCTGCTGTTGTTTGTAATGATTGAAGATAATCAATTTCTGCATCACGCCAAAGAACTTCAAAACGTAAACGCACCTCATGAATACGATTGTAAATAGTTTCCAGCTTACTGCCTTTATCAACAATATGTTCCGGTACAATGATTTTCCCGCAGTCATGCAGCCAGGCGCCTATTTTAAATTCACGATATTCATCCTCATTTTTGAAAGAAAAATCTTTAAAAGGCGGCAAATCACTGGAGACAGCTTCATCAACCAACATAATTGCCAGATCAGGCACTCGCTCACAGTGCCCGCCCGTATACGGCGATTTTTCATCAATCGCCTCTGCAATTAATTGAATAAACGCATCGAGTAAATCACGCTGTTCTTGCTCATATGTTTCAATTGACCTGGCCATTTTTTCCATCGCATAAGCCAGCTCGTCAATCTCCTTTACACGACTGGGTATGAAAGTAATTTCACTATAACGACGCTCCCTGACTTTCACACTATTTTCCGCTAATTGATGGATAGGGCGAACAATAGGATTGGCATAAACCCAGGATATCGGCAGCAACAAAACCAGACACAATAATGTCAGCCACAGTGATGACCTTACTCTTTCCAAAGCTTTACCTAAAACACCTTCCACTGGAATTATAGCTGCGAAATAATCCGTGTCAGGGTTGTCGGGTTGCAGTTTGCTGATATAAACAAAATGCGGAACATGATTCAAATCCAGCGACAATAATTTATTAAGCTTTTGATCATAACGCGTAGCATCAACCAATATTTCGTAAGGTACAGTTGCGAAGTTTGCCGGGATTTGTGCAATGCCTTTTGAACTTAACCATTTTTGGGTGAGATGATTTTTTTGAGTATCCGTGAGTGCTGCAATCGCTTTATCGATTAATTGTCCAAGCTCTGTTAATTCATGCCTGAGCAGCAATCGAAATTCTTTTGATAATTCTGCATCACCAATATGCAGCTGGTTATTAAAATGTATGCCGCGAATAAAATATTGTTGCGCAACATAATGCAGTATAGGTGCTGCATCCACAGTGGCGGTGACTTTACCATCACGAACAGCTTCGAGTGCTGCCCGGGTTGAATCCACTTCAATGATTTGAATATCCGGAAAGGCTTTTTTAATGGGATTAATGCTGGACCAACCTTTAGGGATTGCCAATGTTTTTCCTCGCAATTCTTCCAAACTGGCAATTACTGAATCACCTTCACGAGTAACCAACCCCATTTCAATTTTTAAAACAGGCTGGCTGAGAAAACCTCGCTGGCGATTGCTGACTGTACTGGTAACAGGATGAATGATATCGACATTTCCTTGTTCAAATTTATCAACAATCTGTTTCCATTCATAACCATTAATAAATTCAAACTCCAAACCTAACTGCCGGGCAACGACACGAATCATGTCTATTGCATATCCCCTCGGCTGACCTTCCACTGCAAAATCTATGGGTGCCCAATCAAGTTGATTGGAAATTTTAATTCGGCCCAAACTATTTATATAGGCACGCTCTTCAGACGATAAATTTAATGGTGTGAC
>CBFGPN010000262.1:0-3905 GCA_965650675.1 uncultured Cellvibrio sp. | reverse complement strand
GGATTGATTGTCAGAATAAGTTTTGAATAAACGTTGATGTGATGGTGTGCAACAAGCAACCAATTGACAATTAAATTCGGTTTTTAATTGATCGGCCAAATTACTTAATAATACAGGTGGTATTTTACGTTCATTGGGTGATATATCCAGAATCATCAAATCATAGAGCGCGTCATTCATGCGTGCTGCTTTCATGGCAGGAAAACAGTCGTGGATAGCGGAAATTAAATCCGGTGTATTGTTCCACTCGCTTAACAGCAATCGTAATTGCTCCAGCGAATCCAGATTTTCACCGCAAATTAAAATTTTATATTTATCCAGATTGGCTAATGCAACAGTTTCCGGTTGTCGTTTTTCAATACCAAAACGCGCGGTAAAAATAAATGTTGACCCTTTATTTTTTTCACTGATAACTGTGATGTTGCCATGCATTCTTTCTACCAGTTTTTTGCAAAGTGCGAGGCCCATACCCATGCCTTCATGTTCGCGATTGGTAGCGCCGTCTATCTGGTTAAATGGGCTGAATAATTGTTGTTGCTCTTCGGGTGTTAAACCTATTCCCTGATCGGTCACTGAGATTTGCAATGTGATCTGGGTTTCCAATTGTTCGACAGCGGCTATCTGTATTTTGATATTGCCGGTATTGCTGTATTTAATGGAATTGGCGACCAATGCGGATAGAACTTGTTTAAATCTGAGCCCGTCCCCCAATAAATGTTTGGGAATACGATTGTCCATAAGTGTGATGATTTGCAAATTTTTTTCATGTGCTTCGGGTGCAAAGGTGTGAGTCACTTCGTCAACCAGTTTTCTGATTGGTAGCAATGCGTAGTCAAGTGTTAATTTACCCGAAGCAATTTTGGAGAAATCAAGAATTCCGTTCATCACAGTTTGCAAATGCATGGCTGAATCACGAACCGTTTCCAGTTGTTGTTTTTGTTCTTCATTGAGCGGGCTTTTCAACATTAAATTGATAAAGCCCAGAATGGAATTGAGTGGAGTGCGAATTTCATGGCTGGTATTGGCCAGAAATTCGGATTTAATCCTGCTGGCTTCAAGCGCTTCCTTGCGTGCGATATCCAGTTCAACGTTTTGTGACTCCAGTGTTTCCATGGTTTCATTCAAATCGTCAATGGCCTGGTCAATATGCGCTTGCATATCCTGTTGCGCTGCCTGCATGGATTCAGTCAAGCGATTAATCGAGGTTGCAATTTGATTAAACTCAGGTGCTTGTTGATCAGGCACCCGCAATTGATAATTTCCAGCAGTTAATTGATTCAATATATTTTGAATAACTGCCAGCGGTGTGGTGATACGTTGGTAAAGCCGAACAGAAAAAAACGCCACCATAATCAAGCATAACAATGACAGGGTGATCGTCAGAATAATCGCTTCATAATTAAATACCAGATAAGGCGAGGACATCATTTCAATTTCAACCCAGCCAATCGAATTTTTATTATCGGTATCAACCAATGGTTGGGAAAAGCGGATACTGCGATAGGTTTTGCGTTTGGCAGGTGTTACCGAATTGGCTTCTCCCGGATCGGATGACGGCATAAATTCCGGGCCGGCATGATAACGAACATTGCGAATTGCATCGTAAGCTTCAACGGCACGTATGTAGGGATCTTCGAGCGATGCCGACACTATGTGCTGCGCCAGTTCGGTATTGTTTTGCATCAGCGGTTTATGTAGCAGATGTGCAGTTTTTTTCACCAGAGTGGAGGCACGCAAATCGATAAATTTTTCCAGCTGCTCAATACAAAGATAAGTCAGTGTTGTGGATATCAACACAATTAAAGTCACAGATGGGATAAAAATTAATCGTCTTACGTCAGCTTTAATACTGTAGGTGTTACCAAACATAATAAGTCCTTACTTCCGAGTTTCATCGCCCTGGGTTCGAAGGTAGAATAGCTGCCCTTCATACCAGACTGCAATCCGAGATTGATTATGGATTTTCCTACCATAGAAGCTTTTGTTGGTAATACCCCGCTTGTGCAATTACAACGGCTTCCCGGAAATACAAGCAATCGGTTGTTGGTCAAACTGGAAGGCAATAATCCTGCAGGTTCAGTCAAAGACAGGCCCGCCCTTTCCATGTTTCAACAAGCAGAAGCGCGTGGCGACATAAAACCCGGTGATACCCTGATCGAAGCGACCAGTGGTAACACGGGTATTGCGCTGGCAATGGTGGCGGCAATCAAAGGCTACAACATGATTTTGATTATGCCGGACAACAGCACTGCCGAACGCAAAGCCGCTATGACAGCCTATGGTGCGCAGCTGATATTGGTCACCAGAGCAGAAGGCATGGAAGGTGCTCGCGATCTTGCTTTGAAAATGCAAGCGGAGGGCAAGGGCAGGGTGTTGGATCAATTTGGTAATGGCGATAATCCGCTCGCACATTACAACACCACCGGGCCGGAAATCTGGCAACAAACCCGGGGACGAATCACTCATTTTGTCAGTTCAATGGGCACCACTGGCACTATCATGGGTGTGTCACGTTTTTTGAAAGAAAAAAATCCCGCGATCAGGATTATTGGTCTACAACCAGAAGAGGGGGCGCAAATTCCCGGTATTCGTCGTTGGCCGCAAGAGTATCTGCCAAAAATTTATCATGCTGAACAAGTCGATGAAATTGTGAATATGTCGCAAGCAGAAGCCGAACAAACCATGCGTGATTTGGCGCGCAAGGAAGGTATCTTTTGTGGTGTGTCATCGGGCGGTGCTGTGGCAGCCGCGCTGCGTTTGAATCAGCAGGTTGAAAATGCCGTAATAGTGGCGATTATTTGTGATCGCGGTGACAGGTATTTGTCATCGGGATTGTTTAATTAGACTCCACCCTGACTCTCCCCTTTTCAGGGGAGGGGGAACAGCTCCTCCCTTTGAAAAAGGGAGGCGGGGGAGGGATTTAAAATAGTCAATTTATCTGAATTTTTTAAATCCCCCCTAACCCCCCTTTTTCAAAGTGGGAAACCCCTGGCAAGGGGGAGGTTGGGAGGGGGTCATGATTTTTAATTTAAAGAAAAAACCTGATGAAAAAAACCAGCAGTAACAAAACCGGTTTTGGTAAAAAACCGCGCAGTGAAAAAACCGAAAAAAAATCGGTTTATGTCGATGATGGTCGTCCGCGTTTACAACAACCGCGTAAAGAAAAAATCGAACAACCACTCGACAACATGCGTTTGGGTGAAATGACTATCGAGCGTATGGGGCATGATGGTCGAGGTATTGCGTATTGGAATCAAAAAACCTGTTTTGTGGAAGGGGCCTTGACTGGCGAAAGAATTACAGCACGTTTGGTTGCCAATCACCCACGCTATGCAGAGGCACGTGTTGATCAAATTATTGAAGCTTCTGCGGATCGTATTGCTGCGCAGTGCCAATACTATGCGCAATGTGGCGGCTGCCAGTTACAACATACGCCTGTTGCTGCACAATTGGCTCTGAAACAAGCGGCAGTTTTGGAACAGCTTGAGCGTTGGGCAAATGCCAAACCGAAAAAAATTCTTGGTGCTATTGAATCACCTGCATATGGTTACAGGCGCAGTGCGCGCCTGGCTATTGATGAGCGTGGTGATGATTTTTTATTGGGTTTTAGGCAAGCCAATAGCCATCAATTGGTGAATATTGATGAATGCTCTGTGTTGGTGCCATCGCTCAGTCAATTGATTAAGCCGTTGCGAAGTTTATTGGTTGATCTTGTCACACAAAATGCAATTTCACATGTGGATTTGTTAGCCGCCGATAAAACAGTGATTGTGTTGCGTCAAATCAAATCACTCAGCGATAAGGATTATCAACAGATTTCCGATTTTTCAAAAAAATATGCCTGTGAAATATTTTTGAAGCCAAATAAATCACACGAATTGTTTGATTTACAAAATCAAGAAATT
>CBFGPN010000261.1:0-3911 GCA_965650675.1 uncultured Cellvibrio sp. | reverse complement strand
CCCTTACCAAGGGGAGGATTAGGGGTTTTGTTTACACAATCTTTTTCAATAAATGTTGCGCAGTTTCTTCAACCAGATCCAACACCCGCTCAAAATCTTCCGCATCACCATGATAAGGATCCGGCACTTCGGTGTAACCCATGTGCGGTGCAAATTCCATGAACAAACCCAAATGACCAGTAAAATGCGCAGGTTTCATTTTTTGTAAATTCACCAGATTGGATTTATCCATCGCCAAAATATAATCAAACTCGTCAAAATCATCCCGCGTTACCAACCGCGCACGTAATACCGACAAATCATACCCACGTTTCGCCGCCGCTTTAATTGTGCGGGGATCAGGTGCATGACCTATATGCCAATCGCCAGTTCCAGCAGAGTCCACCATAATTCTTTTTTCCAAGCCAGCATCTGCAACTAATTTGCGTAATACGCCATCAGCAGTTGGTGAGCGACAGATGTTGCCTAAACAAACGAATAGAATTTTTTTCATAAGATTAACCAAAATATTACTAATCCCCCCCTCTCCCCTGCCCCTCTCCCACAAGGGGAGAGGGGAATTGATCCTGTTCAATATTTTTGTGCAATTTACGATTGGTACAATTACAAAAATATTTTTATAGAACTTCAATCTGCTCCCTCTCCCTTGATGGGAGAGGGCTGGGGAGAGGGTGTTTTACACTTCCAAAATTTTCCTAACCCTAACCAAATCTTCTTCCGTATCCACCCCACCCGGTACTGCCATACAGGCTTCTTCAATATGAATTGCATGACCGTTGGCGAGAACACGCAATTGTTCAAGTGATTCAATTTTTTCCAAATCGGCTTGTGGCCAGGTCACAAACTCGTTCAATAGTGAAACTCGATAGGCGTAGATACCAATATGGCGTTGCGGTACAAAACCAGAAGGCAATTCCGTTACATCAGTTTTTGCAAAATGATCACGCGGCCATGCAATGGGAGCCCGACTAAAGTAGAGCGCTTTTCCATGATTGTCTTTTACGACTTTTACTATATTGGGATTTCGAAAATCAATTAACGAATGAATAGGTTCACTCAAGGTTGCCATGCTGCAAAAGGTATTTTTGGCCAGATTATTGGCGACTTGATTAATCACTTGTGGCGGAATTAGAGGTTCATCGCCCTGCACATTGACGACAATATCATCAGCCTGCAAATTAAATTGTTGCGCAACTTCTTGCAAGCGATCAGTACCTGAACTGTGTGTTGCTTTAGTCATACACACTGATGCGCCGAATTCTTTGGCAACAGATTCAATACGCGCGTCATCAGTTGCAATAATCAATTTTACTGCATCACTTTGACTCGCGCGCTCATATACATGTTGAATCATAGTTTTACCGGCAATCATTTTTAAAGGTTTTGCAGGTAAACGGGTGGATGCATAACGCGCAGGGATCACTACATAAAACTTCATTTTATTTCTCGTTAAAAAAATATTTAAAAACTACACGTGAATATTTTGTAATAATTTTATCATTACACCACTGTCAACATTTCCATAGCAACTGAAATTTTTTTACCATCCCAGATATAACTGTAATGCGCAGTTTGCACCACATCCAAAATTAATTTGGGGCTCAACAATCCAAAACACAAATTTCCCGGACTGCGAACTGAATCATAAACAACACCTTGCGACCCTGCTTTTTTGAGTTGCACACCCAACAATTGTGATGCCTGATAATCATGCGGATGATACCAATCAGATTGACGATATTCAGGTGCCGTAATGTTGTGTAAACAAGCAGAAAATATCGTCCTTAAGCACCGCATCGACAAACGATCATATTTTAACCCTTCAATACAGGAAAAATATTTTTCCTGATGAAAACGTGTTTCTGCTATCGCCGTTTGCAAATTAATTGCAGCGTAATAAACACCAAAATGACCGGGAGAAAAACGGGAACCTGCGGGATTTAAATGCACAAACGGCCCCAACGCATACGAACATCCGCGAATGCCATAAGGTCTTTCTTCAGATGGCACACAATGCAAATTGCCCGCTTCCTGACGCAGCCTTGGATTGGTAATTGCCTGGATGCTAAATAAAACTTCAAAGTCATCGTGATTGGCCACATCATCAAACAATGAAATCGGTGGAAATTTACTTGGCATTAACCTGAAACCAACTTGCTCTTTAAATTCCTCCAAAGGTATATCAATCATGAAAATTCGCCTGACCTTATGGCATCCAGATGTTTGTAAACTTCATAAAGTGTTGTCATCAAGCCACTGCTCATAATTTCCATTGGTGCCTTGCCACCAAAAAAACGGCTTCGATTAGGCATACGCACAAAACCGTAAATATTGTCGGGATTTTCAAAAATGGTTCGCAGCAAGGCATGAATGTTGAGCAAATAGCTGATCCGCTCAAGTAAATCAGGTGTCAGGCGCGCGCTTTCCGGGGAAGACTGATACTTGTGCAAAGTAGATCGCCCGACCCCCAAAATCGCCATTTTTTCTTTTTCAGAACAATCCCATTTATTGAGGATATTCAAAGCCGTGGATATAGCCGCACCACTGGTCGCCAGTGATTGAACATGTGCAAGCATAATGAGCCCCCGAAACGCCAAGACAAATCCATAATAAAGCATATTTAAAATATTTGTCTATATTTAAACATATAAAAGTTTTAGGGAAAAATTGATCTCCCCTTTATACTGCTGTCACAATTCACACCCAGAATGGCCTGACCCAATCCACCAAAGCATTACTTGTTAACAATACCCATGAAAATCAACGCGTTAAGATCCCTATTCACCTTAATATTTGTCCTGTTATTCACATCAGGTTGCAGTAACCTCAAGGATCAATGGCCAGATCAGATGCCAAAACGCAGCCTGTTCCTGAAAGCCTATCACGCCGATACTGAAAACAAACAAATTCAAACCCGCGAAGAATATCTACTCTGGATTCAACGTTTTTATCTTGGATGGGAAATTTATCGAAATGGTTGGCTGAAAGTAACCAATCAGCTTTTGGAAGAAACAACCAACCAACAAGACAGAAAAATTATTGAGAAAAAAATGCAACAAATTGGCTTCAAAATCAGTTGTGAATGGGCCAAAAAAAACAAACACCGGCAAATTTTTACCCGACATGTTTCCATTTGGGGGAATGCACTGCTGGAATCGCTTGATCGTAATGAACCATTGACACTGATAGACAAAGTGAATGCTGATGTTGATGCCCTTCTATTACACCAACTTCATCCAAAAGCTATCACTGAAAACCGGTATTATGCTCAGGACGAAAACAATCCTTTTCTGTAACGATTTATTTTCCTCCGATTCACATTCAAGACTGCAATACTTTTCTGGCAATTTCCGAACCAGGCAAATTATCAGCAGCAATTAAAAAAATTAATGCAATAAATGCAACTGCAGTCAACAAATACCACACCAAAGAATAAATAATACCGTAAGGTTTTAATGGTGTTATATCTTCAGCAAGAGATACTTGCCAACTGGCAAGTATGTCAACAACACCCAAA
Source organism: uncultured Cellvibrio sp. (assembly GCA_965650675.1). Lineage (GTDB taxonomy): Bacteria > Pseudomonadota > Gammaproteobacteria > Pseudomonadales > Cellvibrionaceae > Cellvibrio. The sequence goes on along the minus strand of CBFGPN010000261.1, from coordinate 394 downwards.
ACAATAAAAAATATTAAAAACATGAGCCCTAATTGCCAGGCCATAACCAGACAGGCTGATGAAATAAAAAGCAATGCAATTAATGCATATCTGCTACGACCGGAAAACACCAAAGATTTCACTACCCTGCCACCATCCAAAGGATGAACCGGAATTAAATTAAATAAATTTACCAACGCACTGACTGAGGCAACCAAGCCTGCAAAATGGTTATCTGTGAATAAATAAACCAGATAAAAAATGATTGTCATAATCAGACCATAAACAGGCCCCATCATCGAGATGTATACATCTTGCCAACGTGTTTTCGGTGAATCACCAACAGCCAATCCACCCACATATGGAATTAAATACATTCCTTTTGTAGGAATACCAAATTTTTTCATTGCACGTA
>CBFGPN010000260.1:0-3947 GCA_965650675.1 uncultured Cellvibrio sp. | reverse complement strand
CACAAATTGCGCAAGTACAAGAAGAAAATCGTGCTGAAGAAAATATTAAAGTTCAAAAAAGTAGTTATGATCAGGCGTTACAAAACGTAAATGAGCAATTGGCGTGTCGCTCGGCATTGAATATGCGCGATCTGGATATTGCAGTAAAAAAATTACGGGAAGTAGACTTGACTCGTTATCGTAAAGACGAAGGAAAAATGGTCACTTCTCTTGCCAGTTGTATTGCTAAAGTCGGCGTTAATTTTCCAAAGCGGGCAGAAGAATATAAACGATTGGCAATCGCCATTTTTCCAGGTAATGCGGTGATTGCGAATATTAATATTCAGGAAAAAGACAGCTGTGATCTTTCCCTTGCTGGTTTGGGAGCCAAAGGTATGCGTGGCAGTTGTCGCGATCCTATTGGTGGTGGTAATGGGCCGCTGTTGGTGGTGATTCCTGCAAAAGATAGAATCAAAGCATTTGCTATTGGTAAATATGAAGTCTCCATCGAAGAATTCAACGTTTTTTGCCGTGACAATAAATCATGTAAACCTAAAACCGGAGCGGATAATCAAATTCCGATTACCGATATCTCCTACACAGACGCGACAGCCTATTTGCGTTGGTTGAGTATAAAAACGGGACGTAAATATAGATTGCCGACAAATAGTGAATGGGTTTATGCAGCGACAGCAAATAGTAATAAATTGGATCCCAATCGAAATTGCCAGTTGAACTCCCGTGGAATCCAGCGAGGTAATGCGTTGCTCGGTATAGGTATTGGCGCTCAAAATAATTGGGGGCTTGTCAATCATGTAGGAAATGCACAGGAGTGGGTGAGTGGTGCAGGTGGTGTCAGTTATGTAGCAGGTGGTTCTTATGAAACGGCGATGGAGAGTTGCACACTTTCTGTTTTGAATCCGCATAATGGGACACCTGATTTGGCTACAGGCTTCAGGGTTCTCAGAGAAATAGAAAAATTGTAGATCGGAATCAACAAATGAAAGATGCTAATTATTCTGAATCATTACGAAATTTATCACGTGAGTATTTCAATCGGATACTGTCGTTTGATTCGTATCGTTTGAAACGAAAACAGCTGTTGGATTTGGTTGATCAAGGCTACAATGGTGCACAAATTCTGCAAGCTAACGAAAATTATAGCGAGACAGATACTCAACCGGATTTTCGTAAGGTAAGCAAACAAAAAGTGGAGACTATGGCTATACGTCAGGGTCTGGATTAATACAGTTAATGAGTGAGGGTGGGTCATGGTTGCGGAATTGATTACTTTTTTTCAGGCCGGTGGCGCGTTCATGTATGCCATATTGGCGGTGTTCGCTATGGGAATAGCGATTTCTGTTGAGCGATTTATTTATATAGCCGTTACACAAAATAAAACCAATAAAGTATGGAAAGGTATTACACCTATGCTGCAGGCGAGTGATTTTGATCGTGCCAGTAAAGCATTGGGAAATAGTTCAACACCTTTGGCAAGAGTTTTGGCGTACGGCTTGTCACGAAAAAAGTCCAACGCAAGACGCGAGCTTGTTGAGTCTGCAATGGAAGAGGGTGTTATGGAGGTTGTACCTGAACTGGAACAGCGCACACACTATTTGGCAACACTTGCAAATATCGCCACTCTTCTTGGGTTGTTGGGCACTATTTTTGGTTTGATTGATGCGTTTGATGCGGTAGCTCAAGCCAGTGTCGCTGAAAAAGCGGATCGGTTGTCTGCCAGTATTTCCGTTGCCATGAATACAACCGCATTTGGATTGCTTGCTGCGATTCCATTAATTCTTATCCATTCCTTGTTGGCAACCAAAACAACCAAATTGGTTGATAACATTGAGATGGCAACTATGAAATGCCTGAACCTGATGACTGACCATGATGAATCAGGACACTAATTTTTCATGAAGACAGTTCGCAAAAAAAAATCATTGCATGATCTGGTCGAGTTGGATATCACTGCATTTTTGAACCTGATGGTTGTTCTCGTCCCTTTTTTGCTGATCACTGCTGTGTTTTCAAAAATGTCTATTCTTGAACTGTATTTACCAGCATTGGATGCAAAGATAAAGCAAGATGAGTCAATTAAACTTCAGCTTCAGGTTTTGGTTAGACCTACCAGCCTGAGTATTCAGGATGTGAATTTGGGTTTGATTAAATCAGTTGATTACAACGAAGCTGGCAATACCAATTGGAATTTATTTACCAAAGTATTGGTAGAGATTAAATCGAGATTTCCTGAAGAACAAAACATCAGTTTATTGCTTGATAAAAACGTTAAATATAAAACGGTGATAGAGCTTATGGATCATGTCAAATCTGCTGAAATTTTGCAGGTTGCAACAGTGGAAACCGTTGAGTTATTTCCGAACGTCTCAATTGGTGTCGCTCCTGAAGAAGAACAGGTAGTGCCGTCACCATGAAAACATCAAAGCGTGCTCGCAGAATAGAACGACGAAACAAAATGTTGAAACCGGCAGCGCTCAATATTGTTTCGCTGATGGACATTTTTACTATTTTGGTTTTTTTTCTTTTGGTGAACTCATCAAGTCAACAAATTCCCAGTAAAAAAGATATTACACTGCCGGAATCGATTGCTGAAACAATGCCTGAAGAGAATGTCAGTGTGATGGTGACTATGCGTGAAGTCATGGTGGATGGCCGCGTGGTGGTGTTGTTAAAAGATATTAGTGAGCAGGATCTTATTATTTCCGCTTTGAAAACAGAATTGGAATTTAAAGCTGCCCAAGACACAAGTGGCAGCAAAGTTAAATCTTTGACGATTATGGCCGACGAAAATTTACCTTACAGTTTGGTGGATAAAGTTTTGAAAACCTGTCAGCAGGTTAGTTATCGAAAAATTGCATTTGCGGTGACCCAAATAGCAAATAAGGAAACGGCTGGCAGTGAAAGACAATAATTATCGAAATATTGCTTTGCAATGGACTCCTGAATCACAAGGGGACAGCAAACGGTTTTATTTAATTTTTATTTTGGTTATGGTTTTGGCGTTGCTCTTGTCTATTTTTATGGCAATGGTCAATGTTCCGCCTAAAACCAAACGAGTTGTAGATCTGCCTGATCGGGTTGCACAATATTTATCTGAAAAACCCAAACCGCCACCACCACCGCCCGTGACTCCACCACCACCTCCTCCCCCACCAGTTGTGAGAGAAGTGAAACCCAGTGTCGTCAGAAAAGTAGAAGAAGAGGAGGTGCCTTTAACACAAGAGGAAAAAGTCGCACGCGATACGGCAGCACAAAGTGGTTTGGTTGCGTTGAGCAGCGAGCTGTCTGATTTGTTGGACTCTTCTGCTGCAGATACCAATGTTCGCGGTGGCCTGACGGAATCATCCGGTACAACAGCGGTTGCCAATGTGTCAACGGATGCTTTATTGGGTACAGCACCTGCAGCAACAGAAGCAGTAAAAGACTCCGAGTATGTTGCGCAAGTGGGTACATCACAATTAGGTTCAAGGGAGCGTGCCAATGTGAAACAAACACTGTTTAAGGAAAATGAAAAAGGAGAGGTGGCTGCAGCAGGGAAAACCGCTAAACCTTCAACAGGACGAACCGGTAATGTTCGATCTGAAGAAGCGATTTCAATGGTGTTTGATCAAAATAAATCCAGTCTTTTTTCTATCTACAATCGTGAAAGACGAAACACGCCGGGCCTTAAAGGAAAGTTGGTTTTGGAACTTAATATTGCACCGGATGGCTCGGTAATCAGCGTCAGAATTTTACACAGTGAATTAAACAATCCGGGGTTGGAGCAGCGAATTTTGGGAAGGGTTAAATTATTTAATTTTGGACCTGGCAATGTGGAGCCAGTGAAAGTGACTTTCCCTATCGAATTTCTCCCTTCGTAAAAATTATCCTGGCAAAACAAAAGAGGGGCCATGCCCCTCTTGATCAAGCGTTATCCCACCTTGGGAATATTGGCGACCAGACGCAAG
>CBFGPN010000259.1:0-4001 GCA_965650675.1 uncultured Cellvibrio sp. | reverse complement strand
GGGTGGCTCAGTAACCAGTATTGATATTTCTACCGCTGAGGGCGCACAAAAATCTATCGCGATTTTAGATAGAGCAATCAATCAAGTGAATGACACGCGCGCAGGTTTGGGTGCTGCCAACAACCGATTGGAATTTACAGTTAACAACCTGGCTAACGTTTCAGAAAAAACAGCTGCATCACGTTCACGTATTGTCGATGCTGATTTCGCTGCGGAAACTGCTGCATTAAGTCGTGCGCAAGTATTGCAACAAGCTGCAACCGCGATGCTTGCACAAGCGAATGCAAGACCTGAGCAAGTGTTGTCGCTGTTGAGATAATCTTGAGGTAACACAAGTTTGAAGTAGCAGAGGGATTACGGTCGGGCAATGCCCGGCCTTTTTTATTTGAATTATCGATATAAAAAGTGACAAGCCCGAATCTATTTACTATATAGAAGTAAACTGCACATTTGGGTTAATAATGAAATTAATCATATACGACATACTGCAAACCATTCGGCAATTACAATCGGGTGGGGCAGTTGCTTTGCATCAACCGGATTTAACAGGCAACGAGATTCAATATACGCAAGACGCCATCACATCCGGTCGTATTTCTTTGGAAGAGGGATACGTCGATTTATTCGAAGAAAAATTAACAACACTGACAGGTGCTGCAAAAGCTGTTGCGGTAGTGAATGGAACTTGCGGGCTACATCTGGCGTTGCATTTGCTCGGCGTAGAAAAAAATTCCGAAGTATTGACACCCGCACTGAATTTTGTGGGCACAGCCAATGCCATCGCACAGGCAGGTGCTATTCCGCATTTTATCGATTCTTCTTCGCAGAATATGATGCTATGCCCGGAAAAGTTGGAAGCTTATCTGGAGACGATAGTCGATTTCCAATTAAACAAAATAGTCAATAAAAATTCTGGCAGAAAAATATCAGCATTAGTTGTGGCTCATTTGTTGGGTTCTGTAGCTGATGTAGAAAAACTGCAAAAAATTGCGCAACGATATCAAATCAAATTGATTGAAGATGCGACTGGTGCTTTTGGTTCTGTACATGAAGGAAAACACCCGGGTTTGCATTCAGATTTGGCCGTTTTCAGTTTCAATGGTAATAGAATTGTCACAACGGGTGCGGGTGGTGCGCTGATGGGTCGCGATCAGTCCCTGATGGAGCGAGCCATGCATCTCAGCAGAACTGCAAAATCTTCCGCTGATGGGATATTTTTTCATGATGCAATCGGTTTTAATTTTCGAATGGCGAATATTAATGCCGCCATAGGTGTTGCTCAGTTGGAAAGGTTGCCGGATTTTTTAAAACAAAAACAGAAGCTTGCTGAGTATTATCGTCAAGCGTTCAGTTCACATGAAAATATTAAATTTATTGAACCAACACCGGGCGCCAATTGTTGGTTGTCTGCAATTCAAATTCGGGATGCAACTCCCATTAAATTAAAAGAGTTTGTCGATGTCGCACAAAAACAGGAAATTATGTTGCGGCCTTTATGGATTCCGAATAATCAACTCCCTATGTATCTTGATTGTCCCGCAATGGATTTGGAAAACGCTAAAAATTGGGCAGGAAAAATTTTGTGCTTACCGAGTAGTGCGTATTTGGGGGCAGTGTTGTGAATCACTTCCATGTGAATTTCGATTCGTGCAAAACTCTCCAATAATGTTTATTTTGTCCAGGTGTGTTCGCACACTTTTTCATAATCAGCTGCTGAATATGGGTGCTCACTTGCATTGCGGAAAATGCCATGTTTCCAATGATTAGCCGTTTCAAAACATCCTCGACGAGTAGTCGCGTGGCTTCTTTTTGCATGCCAAAGATCAATTACAAAACAATTGGGTCCCCAGGTTGAGCGATCATTCGGGTCGGATCTATCAGCTCTGTCCACAACAACAAAGTGGTGGTGCGTAGGGGCGGGGTTTTTGAACAGTTCGAATTTCCCCCGGAAATTGATAATTCCATTAATCACGTAAATTGCGTAAGCCGAGAGCGTGTCACACACAGCGTTGATGGAATCTTTCTGCGCTGAACTGCGCTTGTCGTACATGTCTTTTCCCATGAGTAACCAATCCTGTTTACCAACCGGACGGGAACCGGAAGCTTTTGCTTTGGCAGCAACTATTTGCCCTATTGAAGCGAGCGGAGATGCATTTCTTGCTTTTACCCCACCGTATTCCGAATCGTTGGCTATCACAATTTTGTCCATAATCGGTGACAGGTGTGGTTTGAGTGAACTGATTTTGGAGTCTTTTGACATTATTGCTTTCCTCATTATGCAGTTGACGTGAAACGACCAATTGATTCGAGAATCAATTGGTCGTTATGGAATCATCGAAAAACAGACGGGTATTACAAAATTATATTTATTCGTGAAATTGAACTTTGCTCAATCAACATCAGAATTACAAGAGGTTTCTTTTGGCGCCTGACATTATTTATAGGGGTGGCGCAATTATCGCTATTTTTTGGTCTGGCTAATAAATTAATACACTATTGGATTGGATCGTTACTGCGTTTTGTTACATATTCAAGTGCGTACAAAACGGCGGTATTAATTTTGTCTTCCATTTCTGTCATTTCCTGAGGCGAGGTAAAAAACGTCATGTCTACGTCATAGCGTATGTAGCGTGGAGGTAATCGATTCAGTGCTACACAGGCTACGTCCGCCAGAAAGTTTTTGTCACCATTTTTGACGCGTTCACTCAACAGATAAATCGCTTCAATAACACGGCGCTCATAAAAGTTATGAATAAAATCAATATCATCTTCGAGGCTGACATAGCGTTGGGTTAGCATGATTCTTATCTCTATGGCTCTGGACTGCTTTGATTATAGGTTGGAATACCAATATGTAAAACTCAACCTTGTTTATGCTTGATTTCACATTGTCGTCCATGCGAAGGCAGGAATGAAAGAAATTTATTCGTGAAAAACTTATCTGTATGAGAAGCCTATATCGGGCCAGCAAGTCGATATTCCGAATAACACACGGGCAAGGAGCGAGCGAATAAATAACTTCATTCTGAAATCACAATATCAGCAACAAGATCTTCATCTTTTATATAGGCTCCAAACCCTGTTCCATCTTTGTCGTACCATTTGATGTATTGATAGCCTTCAGGGGAGTAAGCAGGGGAGTAGGTGTTCAAAACCCATACGCCTTGATATCGCTCCAACGATTTTGTTTTGCGATCTCTCGTAATTTTCCTGTCGGCCCCATTGGATTTGATTTGATAAAGTTTGGGGTTATTTTTGTCGACCACTCGTACACCTATAAATGACATGCCAACGCTTGAACTGCGGTCTAACGAGATTCTTGTTCGGCAATTTATGCGCTTGTCTTCAATTGCGGGTTCAATTGTTATTTGATCATAAAATCCATTTTTAGCGCGTGAATATATCTCGGTTGTAAATGATGAGCTCTTTTTTCCGATCACAATTGATTTGGGGGTATAGGCTTCACCCAAATCCCGACGTTGATATAGTTCTACAGGTGTTAAAGAACCTTTAAAATAAAATCGGCATTTTCCATCATTGTAATAACCGGACAAAAATTTTGATTCGTCATCGACGGCCAGCATCAGAAAATCATCAAAGAAACCTGAAGAAATTGAAATCTCTGGGGCATCTGCATAGGCAAGGCTACTCAGATGAATCAGAATTGTTACGACTAATGCACGGGTCATTCTGTCTCCTTGAACTTTGACAGAGAAAAATAGATTGCAGTCAGTGATACAGAGAATACCGTTGTTTAGAGTTACGGGCAATGTACCCACCTGACTAAATGGCTTACACTGTATGAATATACTTTTTCTTGGATTAGCTCACAGGTTTTTTTATGGCAAATATAACGATCATTGGCCCAGGTGCAATCGGGCTTTGTGTTGGGGCAGCGTTGCTTGATGGTGGCCACAAAGTTAATTTCGTTGGTCGTAAAACAATGGATAAATTTACGGTCATTAAAAACAATCAGGTGTTTAGGCAATATCAATTACAGG
>CBFGPN010000258.1:0-4020 GCA_965650675.1 uncultured Cellvibrio sp. | reverse complement strand
GGAGTAGCAGGTATAAAAACCCAATGTATTGATTTAATTGAAGAAAAGTTTTTTTATTTGTTTGTATCCCGAGTGAAATTACTCACTTAACACAAAAGGGGTACTCCAAATTACAAAACCGGATTTTCAGATAAAAAATCCCCGCCATAGCGAGGATTAACGTCATGTGAACAACATTGTCACGCAAATAACACTGAGCTAATTAACCAACGTGCCGAGTACATCCATAGCGGTAATAACACCCACAACTTTATTGTCGGCATTAGTCACAAATACCCGATGAATGTGTCGATCCAACAACACTTTGGCAACTGTTTCAACATTGGCAGTATCATCAACACTGATCACTTCTTTATTCATAATTTGGTGAACAGTACAGTTTTTATCGGCATCCTTTACCCAGCTGCGCAATAACTCTTCGTTGATTTCCTGACCACAAGTATCGCGGTAATGATTGCGCAACGCGTCGGATTTGCTGTTCTCATTTGCGTTGTTGAATTTAAATACATCACCAATACTCACGACGCCCACCAACTCATGATCCGATGCAATAACTGGCGCAGCTGATATTTGCCGATTAATAAAAAAATCAGCAAGTCGGTGAATCGTCCAACCTTCATAGGCAGTCAACAAATCTTCAGTCATAATGTCTTTGGCTTGTTGTGGATGTGTCTTTGCTGCGTTCATAGGGAAATTTCTCTATCGTTATGGATAGATACCTTATCGTAGAAATATTTAATCTCTGCAACCGGCCAAAATGGATATATACAACAATTTCATTACCTCTAAATAGGTATTTACAATTGAGAAAAAAATGAAGCCGATAACTCATAAAAAATCCATTATCACTCGTTTAAGCGTTGCTCTCGCCGGCATTGTGCTGCTGGGTATGAGTACCATGCTGATTTCATATTGGCTTTCAGAGCGCGCCGAAAATGATTCTCTCGCAATTAATATTGCGGGATCACTTCGCGTACAGACTTATCGATTAGGCTTGCTTTCTACACAACCTAACGCTGACCCATCTGCTTGGCAGGAAGCACAACGCAAACTGGAAGAAACATGGTCGCACCCTGTATTCATTCCTTTTTTACACAGCACTCCAAAAATTTCCGGCCTCTATCAAGAGGCAAAGTCCAATTGGGAACTCACTGTGATTCCACTGTTGGATCAGCTTTCGGCGAATAAAAATCTTGGCAATCATGCGGATTTGCAGTTAACGCTAGACAACCAGATAGCACTTCTCGACAAACTGGTTACCAGTATCCAACAAGATGCTGAAAGAAAAGTGCGAAGCTTTCGGTTAGTTCAAATCATTGCTCTTTTTGTGACTTTGTTAGTTTCAGCGATGGTTATGTATTCATTAAAAATAAAAGTCGAACAGCCACTCAACCAATTAACTGCCCTTGCCAAACGTATCGCACAAGGCGATTTGAGCCATGAAATTTCGTCAGCATCCGATGATGAATTGGGAGTGCTGGCCAATACCTTCAACATGATGAGCCACTCTATCTCAAACAGCTATGAACATTTGGAACAACAGGTCAATCAAAAAACATTAGCATTACAACAATCCAACAATTCACTGCAATTTTTATATGAAACGGCAAAATTTATCATCGAACATAACCCGCAAGGTATTAATTACGACGAAATTATTTCACGATTGGCAAAAACTACAGGTGTCAACGATATAGAACTGTGTTTAATGACAACCGAGGGTAATCGACCCTACCTGCAGATTAAACCTGCCAGCGAAATTGATAAAGAACTCTGTTCTAAAAACAATTGTTCGAAATGCCTTTCCAGTCGCGGGATTGTAGAAAAAAATAATGGTTCAGCTGTCTATCGTTTTCAGTTAACACGAAATGATCTGCATTATGGATTAATCGTAGTTCGAGTGCCTGAAACACAGCTTTTATCCAGTTGGCAAGAACAGCTAATTCAATCAGCAACCGATCAAATTGCAATAGGTATGAGCTTAAAAGATGACGAGGACCAGTCGCGACGCATTGCAGTGTTGCACGAACGAAACGCCATTGCACGTGAACTGCATGACTCACTTGCTCAGGCACTTTCTTATTTAAAAATTCAGGTTACTCGTCTAAATAAAGCCATCAACCATGAAGACAAACTGACAATGGAGGATGTCGCAGAAGAATTGCGGGTAGGATTAAACAATGCGTATCGACAACTGCGTGAACTGTTAACGACATTCCGATTAAAAATAGATGGCAGCGGTTTAAAATCAGCATTGGAAGCGAGCGTCGAACAACTACAATCCCAAACCAATATCAACATTCAACTAAATTTCGAACTGGCGAATGTGCCACTTGCACCCAATGAAGAAATACATCTTTTGCAAATTATTCGTGAAGCGAGTCAAAACGCTATACATCATAGCAATGGACAACATCTCAATATTCACCTTTGGCAAAACGAGACTCAAGCAATAAACCTAACCATTACCGATGATGGTGTTGGATTACCGATCGCCCCCGAGAAAATGAATCACTATGGCCTTGCCATCATGAAAGAGCGCGCACGCCATCTGGGCGGGGAACTCTCGATACAAAATCAATCTAAAGGCGTGATGGTGTCATTTGAATTTATACCTGAGTATATAAATTCTCGAAAAAGAAAAGGCATCATTGTGTCTGATATTGATATATAGGCTTACTTTTTAATTGGTGACGAGACTGATATTTATTGAGAAATGCGAAGGATTAATCGTTTTGGTCAATCGACTGCATAAGGATCTCAAGTCCTTCATGTGGGTCGGCTCCAAGAACCAAACAATAATTCACAAACTCCAAGATTTCGATTTTCCTTCGATCCTGCTCCATTTTACCAATCACCGAATGATGTCTTCCCATAGCAAGCGACGCCTCACGTAGCGTCAAACCACTATCTTCCCGCTGCTTTTTTAGCCAGGCGCGTAGTTTTTCATATTGAGGTGAATAAGGAGATGATTTCATTGTCTCGATGATAGAGACAAGATAGAATGGCGCGAAATTCGAGACAAAGAGCTCCAATATCTATCATGAAGTCTTTCAAAACAAAGCCTGATTTCCCAAACGTCTTGAAAAACCTTTCAGTTGATCAATTTACGGTCGATGACCTGACAAAAGCCTATTTGAATAGCTCTGACACTATTCATCACTCCAAAACAACAGTGGAACATTTTTATCGACAAGTAGCCGAGTCGAGTGTTGATATTGTTAACCTACGTACTACGAAGCTATTAATTATTTGAGTTTCAGATCCATACTTTTAATGTGCACTCGATGAAAAGAGCGAAGGCACTTTGATAAAATGATGCACTTCATCGCCCATTCCTCTTGCTAGGATTATTGGGCTGGCACCCATTCTGAGAGCTAACCTGATGGATACAAAAGTGATTGCAACCCAAATAGTGGAGTCCGTGGAATTTATACGACTCGCGCACATGGAATTTCCAAAAAGCGAACACGATATGATTCGCTTTCATGATCGCTCTACTCCGTATATTGTCCATCCAATTTTTTGCGCGATGGCAATTCTTGCTGAGCCCCAACTTGATGAAAACACCCGACTAATCGGGTACCAGGCACTGTTATTTCATGATGTTTTAGAAGACACCACAGCAACACTACCGACAGATATTAATCCAGAAGTAAAAGATCTAGTCCAGTTGATGACCTTTGACAGTTTTCAGACAGAATGTCGTGACGTCTGGTCACGCCCTCCTTTGATCAGACTACTGAAGCTTTATGATAAGACTTCTAATCTATTAGATGGATCTCACATGAATATCCCAAAGTGGAACGCTCATGTTGATTTCACATGTAAGCTGCGAGCAGATGTGGAAGCAAATTTTGGGGAATTAAATATCGTCAAAATTTCCAGAGCAATTGCCGTCCAAAAAGTTTAGACGACAACACGACTAATATTTAAAGAATGAGCTTTCTCAAAATGAATCTAGGCTTCAGAGAAAAATTAAGCTCTATCAATAGTGATCAATTTTTTGATCATTAATCA
>CBFGPN010000257.1:0-4040 GCA_965650675.1 uncultured Cellvibrio sp. | reverse complement strand
TGCAGTATCTGCAGAACAATAACAATGTATGGATTGGATGGACCTGGTGGGCTGCAGGCCCTTGGTGGGGGGACAACCATTACTCTTTGGAACCCGCTAATGGTGTGGATAAACCACAAATGAGCTGGCTTGCTCCTTACTTGTTCTAACTCTGGTCATTCAGTCAATAACTAATAACGATGAGAGTGTTCTATGAATCTGACAAAAACGTTAATTGCATTAGCACTGACATCATCCCTGATTGCCTGTGGGGGTGGAGGCGGCGGCGGTGGCAGTAAGCCCGCATCCAGCAGGGTATCTTCAAGCTTGAGTAGTTCAAGCTCAAGTTCGGTGTCTTCATCCGTATCCAGTTCGGTATCCGTTTCGTCTTCAATATCCAGCTCTATTTCAAGTTCTGTATCCAGCTCAATATCAATATCTTCGTCTACGTCCAGCTCCAGTTCGCTTTCATTGTCGAGCAGTTCAACCTCTGTTTCCTTCAGTTCAATCAACGCATCTATCAGCAGCTTTATTGTGGTGGATCAGTTTGGTTATTTACCGGATGCACAAAAAATAGCGGTTATTCGCGACCCGCAAACGGGTTATGACGCGGCGCAGAGTTTTACTCCGGGAAGCAGTTATCAGTTGGTCAACCTGCAAACGGGTCAGGCTGTCCACACCGGAACAGTTTCTGCCTGGAATGCAGGTGCAACATCAACTGAGTCAGGCGATAAAATCTGGTGGTTTGATTTTTCCAATATCACTGCAGCAGGTAGCTATGCGGTGATTGATATAGAACAGAATGTACGTTCTCCCGGTTTTAAAATTGCGGCTGATGTGTACAAACCTGTGTTAAAGCATGCTGTGCGTACATTCTTTTATCAGCGTGCCGGTTTTGCCAAACAGCAGCCTCATGCAGAAGCAGGATGGACAGATAATGTCAGCCACCTGGGTAATTGTCAGGATTCGCAGTCTCGTCTTTTTACAGATCAAGGCAATGCGGCTACCCAGAAAGATCTTCGTGGCGGCTGGTTTGATGCGGGCGACTTTAACAAGTACACCAACTGGCATGCGGATTATTTAATTGCCCTGCTCCACGCGTATCTTGAAAATCCGGCTGCATGGACAGATGACTTTAATATTCCGGAATCCAATAACGGCATCCCCGATATCATCGATGAAATTAAATGGGGTATGGATTGGTTGGTGAGAATGCAAAACGACAATGGATCGGTTCTCTCGATTCAAGGTTTGTCTCACGCCAGCCCCCCTTCCTCTGCAACAGGATGCAGTTATTACGGCCCCGCCAGCACTTCGGCAACACTGAGCAGTGCAGCCGCTTTTGCATTGGGCGCAAAAGTTTTGGCGAACCTGGGTAATGAAACACTGACGACTTATGCTACAGATTTACAAGCCCGTGCAGTCAATGCCTGGACTTGGGCAAACGCCAATCCTGCTGTGAACGTCCGCAATAATGAAGGTATTTATGCTGGATTGGGTGCTGGTCAGCAAGAAGTGGATGATGCCACCCGCGCCCTCAAGAAAACTCGCGCCGCTATTTACCTTTATGCGGCAACAGGCGGCAGCAGCTATCACGATCACGTCAAAGCCAACTATGCTAACAGTGCTCAATGGGTTGATATGTGGAACGAAGAGCGACTTATGTCCTGGCTCTACTACGCCAGCCTTCCTGACACGGATACAACTCTGGCTGGCAATATCAAGTCTCACTATGCCACCGCTATGAATGGCAGTAGTAATCTCGGTGCAGTGACCGCACAAACTGATGGCTATCGTGCGTACATGGGTAATAGTAATTTCACCTGGGGCAGTAACAGGTCGATGTCACGTAAAGGTTCCAGTTTCATGAACCTGCTGGCTTACAGTGCGGGAAATCAAAATGCGTCCAGTGTAAGAAATGCGGCCTTGGGTTACCTGCACTACCTGCATGGCACCAACCCGCAAGCGATGGTTTATCTTTCCAACATGTACAGCCTGGGTGTGCATTCTTCGGTAAATGAGTTTTATCATTCCTGGTATACCAATGGCAGTGCAAATTGGGACAGGGTTGGTCAATCTTCTTATGGCCCTGCACCGGGTTTCCTTGTGGGTGGCCCCAATCCTTCATATGACTGGGATGCCTGTTGTCCCAATTCCTGTGGCAGCCCAACCAACAACAATGTTTGTACCTCTATCAGCCTGATTCCACCAAAAAGCCAACCGGCTATGAAATCCTATCTGGATTTCAACACCAGCTGGCCGCTGAACTCCTGGCAAATTACGGAAAACCATAACGATTATCAGGTTGCGTATATTCGCTTGTTGTCCAAATTTGCAAACTGATTAAAGTTTTCCCTGATAAAAAAATGTTTGCTGTTTTTTTATCAGGGAAGGATGCGTTTCAATAGTATGAGTGTGGTAGTTTAAGCCACACCATCGCCTCACATAATTCCCGCATTAAAATTGACACCCATCCAACCAGGAATCCCTGAGTGAATCAAACAGCCGGTAAATTGGCGCCGCATTTTTTTGCAGATGTTTATATAAAAAATCCCCCATCTAAAAATTTATCCGCCCAAATTAAATCGCTATATAAGTGAAAAAAATTACGCAAAGTAAAAGTTTTAATCTAGGGTCAAAAGGAGTGTCACGGTAAACGGGAATAATTTATGTCTATCAGTCAACAAAAAAAATATGGCCAAAGGAAAGTTATTTTTTTTGCATTAACCGGTTTGTTAGGTCTGGCAGTACCAAGCCTCGCGGGGCAGTCTTACGTATTAAATGGCGCAGCCCTGACAACAGGACCAGGTTCCTCGGAATATTCGTTACATGCGGGCAGTTTTAATCCTGCTATGTCCAGCTTGATGGTCGATGAAGATGAAAAATGGCGCTTGGGTTATCTACCCTCGCTGACAATCAATATTGAATTTGGTGACGTACAAAATTTTGCCGATGATCTGGAAGATTTAATCGACATTATTGATGATCCCTCACTGGCAACGGATTCGGTTGATGAAACCCTGGCGCGTTTTAATAATTTGCTGCCGATTATGGGTGAAGAAGGCTATATAAAAAATACCGCAAGTCTTCATCTTCCACTCTTTGTAAAAAGTGATTTTCTGGGCGGAAGTTTGCAGGCTGATTTTGGTTATGTCGCCCAGGTGTCAGGCCGTATTCTGGATGATGTTTTGATTTTTAATCAGCAGAACGAAACTTTTTCCACCAACACCTCACTCTATTTAAAAAGCGGACAGCAGACAGCGTTTGGTTTGGGTTACAGTCGGCCTGTTTTTGAAAAATCCAGTGAAGATTCTTCATCAGCGCAATTGTTTGTAGGCGCAAAAATATCCGCTATTAAATTGGATTTGAGCAAACAAGTGTTTTGGCTTGAAGGCATTCAGAATGATGAAGTAGAAGATATTATTCGCGATGAATACGATAAAAATATGGTATCCAATTCCGGAATCAATATTGACATAGGTGCAGTCTGGGACGCGAATCGCTATCGCGTTGGGTTTACCTTGAGCCATGTAAACAAACCGGAATTTGATTTCAATAGTGTCGGTTTGAACTGTGCTCAGGAAATTCCCGGCAGCACTGCAGCAGATAACTGCAATGTGGCGCAGTATTTTGTTGAAATAAAACCAAAACTCAAAGCCAAAGAAGTTCACGAAATGACACCTGTGGCTACGGCAGACCTGTTGTTTAAATTATCAAAAAAATGGCATATCACCAGCTCGATGGATCTGGCAAGTTACAACGATATAGTGGGTTTTGATAATCAGTATTTTCATTTGGCAACAAGTTATGAAACCAGCAGTTTCTGGATTCCATCTCCCCGAATCGGCTACACAAAAAATCTCGCAGGTGAAGAGTTAACAAGTCTGAATGCGGGTTTTACATTCTTTAATGTGTTTAATCTGGATATTAATTATGGGCAGGAAACCACAGTTGTAGATGGAGATAAATTTCCGCGCGTATTGGGTGTGGCATTAAGCTTCGATGAAAAATTTTAGTTGTTAATCATACAGGTGTTGAAATTATGAAAAATTTTCCAATCA
>CBFGPN010000256.1:0-4093 GCA_965650675.1 uncultured Cellvibrio sp. | reverse complement strand
TATCTCCCACTTATATGGTTTGCATCCGAGCAATCAGATTTCACCACTACGCACTCCTGAATTATTTAGCGCAGCGCGTGTGACCCTGGAGCAACGTGGTGATCCTTCTACCGGCTGGTCTATGAATTGGAAAATCAATTTTTGGGCGCGCATGCTGGATGGTGATCGCGCATTGAAATTAATTCGTGAACAAATCAAACCGGCGATTTCAGATGATTCGATCTTTTCACAAGAAGGCGGTACCTATCCGAATATGTTTGATGCGCATCCTCCTTTCCAGATTGATGGCAATTTTGGTTTCACTGCCGGAATCGCAGAAATGCTTGCGCAAAGTCACGATGGTGCAATTCATTTGTTGCCTGCGATTCCCCAGGATTGGCCGACTGGAGAAGTAAAAGGTTTGGTGATGCGTGGTGGTTTTGTGGTGGATATGCGTTGGCAAAAAGGCCGTGTCAGTGAATTAAAAATCCATTCACGTTTAGGCGGTAACTTGCGTTTGCGCAGCTATGCGCCTTTACCTGACGCTCAAGGATTTTCATTCAAAAAAGCACGGGGCGAGAACCCGAATAGTTTTTACTCTACCCCCAGAATTAAGCAACCGCTGATACATACCGATAAAAAATTACCGGAATTATCGCTGGCAAATAGTTATTTGATCGACATTAACACTGAGGCGGGGAAAAATTATTACTGGGGTGACTCCAGCCCCAATCTGGATTAAAACCGGCCTTGATGTGATTTTTGGTGACATTGTGAAAAATATTAGGATTTGCCTGCTTTATATAGAAAAAACGAATATGCGATTTTGAGAAAGTGAAATCAGGAATAGTTGGTCTACACTCAAAAAAAACTAACAGGAAATAGGGGAGCAGGCATTGAATATTGCAAATCGCACTCTGGTGTTGATTGGACTTTCTATAATCAGTTGCTTGTGTTTATTACTGGTTGCACTCTATGGTTTCTCTTTGGTTGAAGATGGTTCCCTGTCTTTTTTCAGCAATTTGATCTTGATATTGGGTATTGTGATATTGATGGCTTTGGCAATTGTGGCTCGCAGTTTTTGGAAAGCGATTGTGCAGCCACTGGCACATTTACGGGATGCGGTTTCCAGATCGGCAGCGGAACTGGATTTTACCCAAAGATTTGAATCGGTTAGCCATGATGAAATAGGTCAGATTCTCAAAGCCTATACCAGTTTAAACTCGCGTTTGTGTGAAAGCCTGGAGAGTATTGAACGTATTTGTAAAAATCTCGGTTACACCATTGAAGAAGTGGATACAGCTGCTGCATCGATTGCGCGCAATTCGCAATTGCAAAGTGATGCTTCAATAAATGTTAATCGCGCAGCAAACGATATGGTCGCTGGTATTGGCAGTGTTACCCGTCAAAGTGAAGATGCGCGCGAACATACGCGCGAGACGCGCGAAGTTGCTGAACGTGGGACTGTGGACATATTGAACACGGTTAATGGTATTCGCGATATCAGCACAACTGTTCGCAAAGCGTCTGAAAGTATTTCGGCATTGCGTGATGACAGTAATAGTATTGCGAAAATGGCGATTGTGATTCACCAGATAGCGGATCAAACCAATTTACTCGCACTGAATGCAGCGATAGAAGCAGCAAGGGCAGGTGAGCAGGGAAGGGGGTTTGCAGTGGTTGCAGATGAGGTGCGTAATCTTGCACAACGATCCGCGCAATCAACCCAGGAAATCAGCAAAATTGTTACGCGCATGCAAGACAATGCCAGCGTTTCTTTTGAAGCCATGTCTATTACAGAAGCAGCTGTGAATCAGGGAGTTGAGCATGCGCAGCACGCGGGCGATTCAATTGATCGCATTAATAAAGGTTCAATTATTGCTGCACAAAATGTCGAGGAATTATTTTCATCTATCAAACTGCAAGAACAAGCCAGTAATCAAATCCTGCAAAAGGTTGAACAGATTTCGGCCATGAGCGAACAAAATTCCAAGGCGTCTGCGGCTTCGGCAAAATCGATCAGTTCAATTACCCAATCATCTCAAAAAATTACCCAGGCAATTGCCTCATTTAAATTTAAATCAGGCCCGCAACGTATTGAATTGCGCGTTGCAGATATGCATGGCAAAGATCACCCGGCAGTCAGAGCGTTACAATATTTGGCCGAGCAATTAACACAGCGCAGTAATGGCCGTATAACCTTGGAAATTTGCAGTGGTGGTGTGCTGGGAAATGATGCGGAAGTGTTTAAAAAATTGCGCAGCGGCAGTATTGATATGATGCGAATTAACCCATCCATGCTCAACAGCGAAGTGCCGGAAACTATTTTGCTATCGCTCCCGTTTTTATTTAAATCCAGCCAACACATGCATCGTGCAATGGATGGTGAGCCAGGAAAAAAAATATTGGATGCATTATTCAAAATCAATTTAAAAGGTCTGGCCTTTTATGACAGTGGTGCACGTTCCATTTATTCCAGTAAACCCGTGCGAACCCCGGCCGATATAAAAGGTGTCAAATTACGGGTGATGCCATCGGATATGTGGGTTGCTGTAGCAAAAGCAATGGGTGCAGAAGGTGTAAAGGTTGGTATGAACGAATTAATTTCGGCAAAAAAAACCGGGCTTATCGATGCAGCTGAAAATAATATCCCTACTTTTTATACCTACAAGCAATTCGAAGTATTCAATTATTATTCCTATACAGAACACGCAATGGTTCCCGAAATAGTTGCCTTCTCAAAAACCCGTTGGGATTCAATGAATCAGGACGACCAGAAACTACTGGTGCAGGCAGCGACTGATTCTGTTGGAAAAATGCGCGACTATTGGTCGGAAAGTGAAAAAATCGCCCTGCAAAATTGCCAGGAAAAAGGCGTCACTTTCGTAACCGACGTCGATAAAGACGCATTCCGTCGTTGCATGTCATCTCTTTATGATTCGTTGGTGACAACACAGGAACAAAAACAAATCTTGAAATTGATACAGAGTTTATAGATTAGTCATTCTGTATTCTTCTGGATTCGTGGCGATCTGTTTTTCATCTGAAGTTGGAGTGAATTTTTCAAGCGCTATAATCTTTTAACCTTGCCAAAGGCAATTGCAAAGTTTCATCGCCTTTGAATGCTTCAAGCAAATAATCTACTGTTGCTCTCACTCGTGGTGCAAGCAAGGCACGATGTGGGTATTGCAGTACCATTTCAAAACCTCCGGGATGATGATACTGGTGCAATACAAGTTTAAGTGCACCGGAAACCAAATGTGGCCACGCCAAATGAACCCCAACCTGGGCAACACCCACACCATCGCACGCTGCCTCAACAACAGCTTCCGGTGCTGACAAAGTTAAAACTGCAGAAGGGCTGGGGTCAAATGTCGTTATTCCGCCATAAAGCTTAAAATTCCACGGAGAAACCCTGCCACCAAGAAATCGTCTGGCGATAAGCCTATGGGTTTGGAGTTCTTGTGGTGTCATGGGGTTGCCATATTTGGCCAAATATTCAGGTGAAGCAGCTATTGCTACATTCAGCTTACAAATGGAGCGTGACACGAAAGCAGAGTCCACAATGTTACCGCCCCTTATCGCCAGGTCGTAACCTTCATTTACAAAGTCAACGACCCTGTCATCAAAATCTACTTCAACAGACAATGCTGGATAAGTGGCCAGTAACTTCGGTAGTAATGGTAGTAAATGCTCGCGTCCAAATGCTGAGCTTGTAGAGATCCTCACTCGTCCGCTTGGGCCAAATCGTTTTGCCATCACAGTATCAACAGCGGTATCAAGAGTTTCCAACGCTACTCGCACCTGACGAAGAAATACCTCCCCTTCATCGGTAAGTTGGAGCGCCCTTGTTGTTCGGTTCATCAGGCGTACACCTAATGCTTTTTCCAGACTGGCCATGTTTTTGCTGACGGCTGCTGATGAAATACCGAGTGCACGTCCTGCAGCAGCAAAACTACCGGCATCTGCCGCGTGAACAAACGAAAGAATTGCACGAACACGTTGTGAAGAATCCATATTGCCCCTTCTGAAAATTTTCCCAAGCCATAGCTTGTGTACCAGGAATTATTAACCTGAAGTTATATCAGGATCAACTTATACACTACTTCCAGTT
>CBFGPN010000255.1:0-4116 GCA_965650675.1 uncultured Cellvibrio sp. | reverse complement strand
CCCATCACCAACACCAATGGGCGCAATAAAGCTTGAATAATAAATTGCGCTACCATAACGGCGACAAATCGATAGCTGGATAAACTGTTCCGTTCCGCCATGTTTCCTGTTAGAACACCACTCAATGCCGAGTAAGGTAAATTGTTGGCCGTGTAAAGTGACATGAGCAACAGGAGTGTAGTGAATGCATAAATAACTTTTCCTGTTTCACCAAGATCGGGCGTACTGAATGTCAGAAAGATCAGTACTGAAAAAGGAACGGATGAAAACAATATCCAGGGTCGATAGCTGCCCCAGCGTGTTCGTGTGCGATCTGCAAGAATGCCGATGATTGGTGCTAAAAATACACCGCCTAACAATCCACAAGTACCGATTACCCATTGCGCTTTGTCGGGTGCCAAGCCGTAGACATCGGTGTAGTAGTAGGCAATAAAAGTTACAAAGGTCTGGAAAACCAAGTTCGCAGCCAAATCCCCAAGGCTATAGCCAACTTTTTCAACGACGGATAATTTTTGATTTGCAGAGGATGTGTTCATTGTTATCGATCTTTTATTGGTAGCAGTACCCCATAACTGCCAGACTTCGTTGATTCTGCCCAGTGGGGTAATTTGGATAGGGCAGACCATTTTTATACTTTGTAAGGCTGGGCAATATACACAAATGATAAGAAAAAAACTGATTTTACAGGCTAATTTTTGATCAAATAGTCAAAAATAATATTAGGTGGGTGATTTCAAAGAAATAAAAGTAAAAAAACCGCGCTTGGCGGTTTTTTTACTTTTATTGACGGTTATTTTTGTTCCCTGTCTATTGCCCTATAAGCAATATCCTTCCGATAAAACATCCCCTTCCAGTTAATCTTTTCTGCAAGCCTATATGCACGCTGCTGCGCTTCGGAGACTGTATTGCCCAGTGCTGTTGCACATAAAACACGTCCGCCGTTAGTAACTGTGTTGCCATCTTTTTGTGCGGTGCCTGCGTGGAAAACTTTTTCACCGGTGACTTCGGTTGTGGGTAATCCAGAAATGATATCGCCTTTGTTGTAACTGTCGGGGTATCCACCTGCGGCTAATACAACACCAACTGATGCGCGGGAATCCCATTCTGCAGTGATCTTATCCAGATTACCGTTGAGTGCTGACAAACAAAGTTCAACCAAATCGGATTGCAAACGCAACATAATCGGTTGGGTTTCCGGGTCACCGAAGCGGCAATTGTATTCGATCACTTTGGGTGTGCCTGATACGTCAATCATTAAACCGGCATATAAAAATCCAACATAAGTATTACCTTCAGCAGCCATGCCATTCACGGTTGGATAAATAATTTCTTTCATTACGCGATCATGAACTGATTGTGTGACAACCGGAGCAGGGGAATAGGCACCCATGCCGCCGGTGTTAGGGCCAGTGTCGCCATCGCCAACGCGTTTGTGATCCTGGCTGGTTGCCATTGGCAACACATTTTTGCCATCGACCATCACGATAAAACTGGCTTCTTCACCGGCTAAAAATTCTTCGATCACAACGCGGCATCCGGCATCGCCAAATGCGTTGCCGGATAACATATCCCGCACTGCGTCTTCAGCTTGTTGTAAAGTTTCTGCAACAATTACGCCTTTACCTGCAGCGAGGCCATCTGCCTTAACAACAATTGGCGCACCTTTTTTTCTCAAGTAAGCGAGTGCAGGTTCAACTTCAACAAAGTTTTGATAATCAGCTGTTGGAATTTTGTGGCGTGCGAGAAAATCTTTGGTAAAAGCTTTTGAGCCTTCAAGTTGTGCTGCGCCTTTGCTGGGGCCGAAGCATAAAAGTTTGCGCGATTGGAAATAATCTACAACGCCGGCAACGAGAGGAACTTCGGGACCAACAATGGTTAAACCGACATTATTTTTTTCGGCAAAATCAGCAAGCGCCGGAAAATTTAAAACATCAATCGCGATATTTTCCAATTTGGATTCAAGCGCTGTTCCTGCGTTGCCGGGAGCAACAAAGACTTTTTCAACTTGTTTGCTTTGTGCAGCTTTCCAGGCCAGCGCGTGTTCGCGTCCGCCGCTGCCGATGATTAAAATGTTCATGTTGGTTGCTCGTTTAATTTCGATTATCTAATTCTAAATCTTCACCCCCCTCCTAACCTCCCTCTCGGCAACTACTCCTGCGTTGCTCTACCTCCTGCATCCATGCAGTCGTTGGCAAGGGGGAGGAACTTTACTCCTGCTTTATGCGAAGCGAGATTTGTCCCCTCCCCTTACGAAGGGTTAGGGTGAGGTTTGTTTTTAATGCCTGAAGTGACGCATGCCCGTAAACACCATCGCCATTCCATGTTCATTGGCAGCGGCAATCACTTCTTCATCACGCATTGAGCCGCCGGGTTGAATCACAGCAGCAATACCCACTTTTGCAGCGTTATCAATACCATCGCGAAATGGGAAGAAGGCATCAGAAGCCATAACCGAACCAGCAACTTGTAAACCAGCATGTTCTGCTTTAATTGCCGCGATGCGCGCAGAATTCACGCGGCTCATTTGGCCTGCGCCCACGCCAATGGTTTGTAAATTTTTTGCGTAAACAATTGCGTTGGATTTTACAAATTTCGCCACTTTCCAAGCGAATAATAAATCGCGTAATTCGGATTCTGTTGGCACGCGTTGAGTGACAATTTTTAAATCATTTGCGGTGATCATACCGTTGTCACGATCCTGTACCAGTAATCCGCCATTCACACGTTTGTAATCCAAACCAGCGATGCGTTCGGTTCCCCAGTTGCCGCAAGCAAGCAAGCGCACATTTTGTTTTGCTTTGACAACTTCAATGGCTTCAGCAGAAACACCGGGTGCAATAATCACTTCAACAAATTGACGCTCAACAATCGCTTTTGCAGTTGCTGCATCCAGTTCACGGTTAAACGCGATGATTCCGCCAAATGCAGATTCTGTATCGGTTGCATAAGCCAGATCATAAGCATCTTTTATATTCGCACCGACGGCAACACCACAAGGGTTTGCATGTTTGACAATCACGCATGCGGGTTGATCAAAACATTTTACGGTTTCAAGTGCGGCATCGGTATCGGCGACATTGTTGTAAGACAGTTCTTTGCCTTGTAATTGTTTTGCTGTGGCAATGCCAACTTCTTGTGGATTTTTTTCAACATAGAAAGCGGCTTTTTGATGTGGGTTTTCACCGTAACGCATTTCTTGTGCTTTGATAAATTGCGTATTAAATGTGCGCGGAAAATCAGCGCTGCCGCCTTCAACCATGCGGCCAAAATAATTGGCGATGGCGCCATCATAAGCTGCTGTGTGTTCGTAAGCTTTAATCGCCAGATCAAAACGGGTTTTATAAGAAGTGCAGCCGTTTTGGGTTTTTAATTCATTGAGAATTTTTGCGTAGTCAGATGCGTTCACCACTATGTTCACATGCGCGTGATTTTTTGCAGCGGCGCGAACCATGGTTGGGCCGCCGATATCAATATTTTCGACTGCATCTTCAAGAGAACAATTTTTATTGGCGACAGTTTTTTCGAATGGATATAAATTCACTACCACCATATCGATAGCATTAATGCCATGTTGTTGCATCACGCCTTCATCAATCCCACGGCGACCCAAAATGCCACCGTGAACTTTTGGGTGTAATGTTTTGACGCGACCATCCATCATTTCAGGAAAGCCTGTGTAATCCGATACTTCAATTGCAGGAATTTTATTGTCGGTGAGTAATTTAAATGTGCCGCCAGTCGATAAAATTTCTACACCAAGTTTTTGCAATGCTTGTGCAAATTCGACTATGCCGGTTTTATCTGAAACGCTAATCAATGCGCGTTTAACCGCGACCAGATCAGTTGTATTACTCATGCGTAAATCCTCGATAATTTTTAGACCCCACCCTAACCCTCCCCTTGCCAGGGGAGGGGACTAATTTCACTCCGCATTAAGTTGGGAGTAAAGTCCCTCCCCCTTGCCAAGGGAGGTTAGGAGGGGGTGAATCTTCAATTTTCAAAAATGCAAAAAGGGGTGAATAACATCCACCCCTTTTTTTAGTTAATTTGCGATTACAGCAAACCGTATTGTTTCAATTTTTTACGCAGAGTTCCGCGATTTAATCCCAATACTTG
>CBFGPN010000254.1:0-4237 GCA_965650675.1 uncultured Cellvibrio sp. | reverse complement strand
AGGATTGGCATACCTTAAAAAGCGATAATTTATCCTTATATGAAAATGCTGCCAAAGAATTGGGCCATATTCCTTCCGTGCTGTACTCTGTCGCCCGAGTATTGAACTCAATCGGGAGCAATTTTATAGATGATGGAATTGATTGGATTCATACCATTGTGTCAGAAAATAGCTCTTTAGAATTGGATAGTTTAGAGTCCAATACTTTATACTATCTGGAGAAAATATTTAGAAAATTTATTTTCATTAAAAGACAAAAAATAAAAGAGGATTTTAGACTGAAAAATAAGATTGTTCCAATTCTTGATTTTATGATTGAGCGAGGGTCAATACATGGTTATCTATTGCGAGAATCGATTTTGTGAGCAGTCAGTTCACTTTTGAGAGAAGTCAATTTTAAGGAGGATATTTAGGCTCAGTAAATTTAAACCAACTTCCGCTTTTGGCCGAATTTTGACGAAGAACTCTTCTGGGATTCCTTAAAAAAGATTTAATTATGAATATCAGACTCTACAGTGATTTGCATATAGAATTTGAAGAATTTAAAGCGGAAGCTAAAGGCGCAGATGCTGTTGTGCTTGCTGGAGACATTGATATCGGGGTAAGAGGCATCGATTGGATACTACGGCAAGAGTTTGACTGTCCAGTGATTTATGTCTTGGGAAATCATGAATATTATAAACATCGATATCCTGGCTTGATCGATAAAGTTAAGGTTCGTGCTGCTGGAAATAATATACACGTTCTCGAAAATGAGAGCGTAGAGATTAATGGGATTAGGTTCCATGGAGCTACGCTCTGGACTGATTTTAAGATATTCGGTGATCCGAGAGACGCGGGTTATGAATGTCAGAAAATAATGACAGATTTTAAATTGATTAGAAAAGAACCATCGTATTCAAAGCTGAGATCAATAGATGTGGCTATGATTCACCACGAGTCGCTCAGATGGCTTGCCGAAAGTTTGAATTGCTCTTCAAGCTCTTTGAATGTTGTTGTTACACATCATGCGCCCAGTATTAGGTCTGTTCCTGCGCACTATAGATCAGATATTGTAACAGCAGCTTACGCTTCTGATTTAAGTGACTTTATCAGCGAATATAAACCGAATTATTGGTTGCATGGACATTTGCATAATAGCTCCAACTATCGCTTAGGTGTTTGCAATGTGATAAGTAACCCGAAAGGGTATAAAGGTGAAGTAAATGAATGGTTTGACCCGTCTTTTTTGTTTACAGTGAAATGACTGGAAATTGAATTAAATTTTGCTTGAAGAATTTTTTGCGATTTTAGTATTTGATTAATTTAGCTGTCGATTATCAACATTTAAGTCCACTCTTGGCCGAATGCGAGTTAATAGACCTACCGCTTATGAAATCGTAATGTGAAAAAACATGAATCCAGCATTTAAAAATGTAAGTATTAATTTTCCTGATGAAGGTCTTTGCACGGGATGTGACGTGGAAGACCTGGGAGGTAATAAATATTTGCTCAGAGAACATCCTTTTATGGCTTGTTCTGCTAAGTACGGAGATGTAATTGAAGCAATTGTTGATTCACCAGGACAAATACGCTTTGTAAAGGTCGTTGAAAAATCCGAGGCAACAATGCACGAATATATACTAACAAAAGAAATTGTTGCCTCTGAGTCTTTTAAAAATTTTAAGAAGTTGCTTAGTGACAATGGTGTATTTTGGCAAAATGACTTTGGAGGTATCTTCATTTGCTTTACGAGTCCAGATACAAAGATTGATATAGCTTATGAAATATCAAAATTTACATAACCAAGTGTTCCATCTGACACAACAATAACCATGAAAAATACTGATAATTGGGGAAATAATATTCTCATTCCAGCTCGTGAGGAGTGGGAAGTTTTGCTCAAAGAAAAAAATTCAATGGGTGTGATCTTAGCCAAGTAATTTGCAAATACGCAGAAAGAGATCTACTTGAGTTTGCCCCAAATCCAGAGGTCGTATTAGCTCTTGAACTTCATCTTGAA
Organism: uncultured Cellvibrio sp.; assembly: GCA_965650675.1. Lineage (GTDB taxonomy): Bacteria > Pseudomonadota > Gammaproteobacteria > Pseudomonadales > Cellvibrionaceae > Cellvibrio. The sequence continues at coordinate 2,235 of CBFGPN010000254.1, read as the reverse complement.
AGGTACTGGTATCTTCGCTTGGTAAATCTTGATGGCATCCTACATAGAGTGCACTTTGAAAACGTAATATGTGAACACTGCAATATAAGTTCTGGCATGTCTGCAACCGCAGATCTTGCCTCTTACGGTGGAGTCAAAAGAGCAGACGAAGCAAGGCAAGCAATGGCAAAGCTGCCCATCAAATGTTGTAAAAATTGTGGCGGTAAGTTAAATAGAAGACAAACGATATGGTTTGCGCAGCAGTGAACAAGAATAATTCGGGTCAGTAAAGTTAACTCAATGTCCGCTCTTGGCCGAATGCTGAAACCATCTAAAACTCACCTTTTCTCAGAGGTAAGTGGTGTACGACTGTGGTGTGAATGCTTCCAATGCGATGTTGGTATTTTGAATGCCTAATATTTCGATGTGCAGGTAAAGATTTTAAACCAATTTCATCAGTAATTACGAATGTTGCCTCTGGCTTTGAAATGAAAGAAAAATTAATAATTTTAGATCTTGATGAGACATTGATTTACGCTACGGAGTCGCTACTCGACTACGAACCTTCATTTGAAGTAGGTCATTACTATGTCTATGTCAGACCCTTTGCTAATGAGTTTATCGAATATTGTCGCACGGAATTTCGGGTGGCGATTTGGACATCGTCAAATGATATTTATGCACAATCTATCGTATACAATTTGTTTGGATCTGAATGTCAAATGGAATTCGTCTGGTCAAGAAATAAATGTGTTCAGAGATTTAACCCAGAAACTCATGAATATTTTTTTATAAAAGATTTGAAAAAGGTAAAGAAACAAGGCTACAACCTGGAATCCACAATAATGGTTGATGATAGTCCAGAAAAACTAATTAGGAATTATGGAAATCTGGTGAAAGTTGCCCCGTTTTTTGGAAACAAAACGGACGAGGAGCTTTTGCTACTAATGCGCTATCTGAGTGAATTGAAAAATGTTGATAACATCCGAACATTTGAAAAGCGAGGCTGGAGGTCTAAGCAAAACGGATGATGCCCAAAATCGCATAACCCGTGGAATCCTAAGTTTACTAGCAATCTACTTGAAATCTTGGAAATTTATTACGTTACAAATATCTGACGTCAAAATGCGATTAAAACCAAACACTGCTAAGGCAGATTTGCGCGCACATCACTTTCATTTGCTCAAATTAAAGTACGCTCAAGAAATCTCCTTACCATGTAAAAGCTATTCAGGTCGTTGTGAGCTAGCAAAAATTGTTTAATAGATTTACCTGAAAAAAGTTCGTCTTTTAGCGATGTGTTAAATCCGGCATAGGCCAAGTCTATTCTGTCAGTTGGCGAAATGAACTGAAGACATCTCCATATCCCCAGCAGAATACTTAATCGTTCAAGAGTTTCCTTGCTCAGGAAGATGTTAGATTTGTGATTCGCTTTGTACAGAAGATCTTGATAGGTTTCTATGGTTATGGCGAGTAACTGCGCTATCTCATTAGCAGTCAAATTCCATTTATTTAGTGGGCTCATAGAATGAATCCACACAATTGAAGCGGTCTGGGCTTCCTGAGATATTGAGGCTACTTTATCATCATGTGCTACCATATCTTATGCCTCGGTAACGAATGCGAGTTGTGGCAATATTTAAAACCACTATTTAATTGCAAATACTAAATTTTTAGCTCGCTTCGAACAGCAGCCCAATTTGGAAACTGAAGACTACCAAAATGAATCAGGCGCCCTTCAAAGTGCTCTTGTCCCCGACCAGAGTCATTGTCGTCAATTAAAATGTCTCCCCTAAGGAGGCCCTTGTGAGAACAAATAATCAAACGGTCAACATAGTGGTATCCCAATTGTTCCTCGACCCAAACTCTCTTTTCAGTATACGAGAATGGATTTTTAATTGATGGGGCCGTCAGAATATACGGCGTGTACTGCGTTGACTTGTAAAGCGCTGTCATTGCATCGATCGCGCCATCTAAAGGGCGCAAGCGGTGATAGAAACCATATTGAGATTGCGGAAAATTAACAAGAGGATTCTTTGCAATCGATTCTTCAAAAGCGCCTGAGAAATCGCATAGAACATCATCCATATCAATCAAAATATCCATGGTTTTCCTCCAAGGGTAGCTACCTCGAAAACTTAGAAACGGAATTTTGGTCTATAAGGTGCAGTAATGCCAATAGTGGTTACTGAATGCTCCAGTTTACCTTTGGCGCATAATGTCTAAAAAAACAATCATTACGGATCTATATTGTGA
>CBFGPN010000253.1:0-4276 GCA_965650675.1 uncultured Cellvibrio sp. | reverse complement strand
ATTTCACAAAAACTTTCCGAGCGCGGATTTTGGGTAGTCGCCATTCGCCCGCCAACAGTGCCTGCCGGAACCTCCCGACTAAGAATTACTTTATCCGCTGAACACAGCCTTCAACAAGTTGAAGAGTTATTGTCCGCATTACAGCAAATTGCTGTGGATTGTTGATTGGAAAAAATATGTCAACAATTAATGTGGAAAAAAAATCATTCGTGCTGATTCATGGTTGGGGGTGTGATCAATCCTGCTGGCAACCCTTGATTGCTGATCTTGAAAATTTTTTCAGAGTTACTTCTATAGATCTTCCTGGATTCGGTGTCGCTCCAATAACAAGTGATTATTCTCTCGACAATATTCTTTCCATTTTGATTGATCAAATCCCCCCCGAGTCCTGGGTAATGGGTTGGTCTTTGGGTGGGATGCTGGCGATTCAATTGGCGCATCGTTACCCACAAATAATATCCGGTGTTATCAGTTTGGCTGCTAATGCAAAATTAGTGGCAGATGATGATTATCCTGATGCTATGCCTTTGCAAATCAATCAGAATTTTAATCAATCATTTAAGGATAATCCTGCGGCCACATTAAAACTCTTTTCAGGTTTGTTGGCACAAGGTGCTGAAGATGAACGAGGATTACTGAAACAGTTTAGAAAAATGCTTCACCCTGAGCGCATCAATCCTAATTGGCATGATGCGCTCTTGTTGTTATCGAAAATTGATAATCGACAAGCGATTTCTGAAATGAAACAGCCTTGCCTGCAGCTGCTGGCGAGTGATGATTCACTGGTGCCGGCATCCATTGCTACTTATTTAAAGCAATTAAATTCGCAGCATCAAATTGAGATTGTCGAGCGATCTTCGCATGCTTTGCATTGGTGTCATCCTGAATGGGTATCAAGTTTGATTTTGTCGTTTGTGTCAAAAACGACTGAAGCAATGACTGCATTTCCAGATCGACACGAATTTAAATCTCAAGTCGCCAAAAAATTCTCCAAAGCGGCATCTACTTATGATCAGGCTGCGGAGATTCAGCGCGTTTCCGGCAATCGATTGTTAAACGAATTTCTTGGTGATCGTCAATTGCCAGAGAATTCTGTGGTGATGGATTTAGGGTGTGGAACTGGATTCTTTTCCAAATCATTACAAAAACGATTTAATTATTCGTCGATTGTTGGTGTTGATCTATCTTTTGATATGTTGTCAGCAGCGCGAACAAAATCTTCGTGCTTGTTTGTTGCAGGGGATGCAGAAAAATTACCATTCTCTGATAACTCCATCGATTTGATTTATTCCAATTTTGCTTTGCAATGGTGTTTTGATTTACCCAAGCTTTTTAGTGAATTAAAGCGAGTACTAAAACCTAACGGCGAGATGGTGTTTACAACCTTGGGAAATAAGAGTTTGCATGAATTACGTGCAGCATGGAATTCAGTCGATAATCAACAGCATGTGAATAGGTTTGTTGATCAGGCATCCTTGATTAATTTTTTGAACTCAGGGTTTTCACTCCTGAAAACTGAATCTCAATTGCTGCAAGCCCAATTTGATAGCCTGCATGATGTGCTGCACAGCATAAAAGCTGTTGGTGCCACTTACCATACGGCATCAGCAAAAGGTTTGATGGGTCGAAAAAAATGGATTCAATTAACGGAAGCGTATGAACAATTTCGCACGCAAGGAAAGCTGCCGCTAAGTTATGACGTTATTTTTGTATGGGCAAAAAAACATGAGTAAAAAGACATTTTTTATCGCAGGAACAGACACTGACGTGGGCAAGACACAGATAGCCGCAGGATTATTACATCTCGCCAATACGCAAGGTATGTCAACGATTGGGCTGAAACCTGTTGCGGCTGGCTGTGAAACAACCGAACAGGGATTGCGAAATCAGGACGCTTTGTTATTGCAGTCTGTTGCTTCGGTTAAATTACCTTATGAACAAATTAATCCGGTCGCACTGATTGAACCTGTATCGCCCCATATAGCAGCACAAAAAGAAAAACGCGTTCTTTCAGCGGATCGTTTGGCCGGGTTTTGTCGCAGCAGTTTTTATACTGCGGATTTTGCGTTGATAGAAGGTGCGGGTGGTTGGCGGGTGCCAATCAATCCATCAGAAACAATGGCCGATTTAGCTCAGATATTACATACCCCCGTTATTCTGGTGGTGGGAATGCGACTGGGCTGTATTAATCACACACTGCTAACGCTTGAGGCCATTCGGTATGACGGCTTGCCATTGATCGCTTGGGTTGCCAATTGTGTCGATGCTAATATGCGCGCCATGGATGAAAACATCCAAACTCTGTTGCAGCGAATTCCGGCGCCCTGTTTGGGCGTGGTGCCATTTATTGATCAGCCAACACCGGCAAAAATTGCACAGTATCTATCTTTGCCTGTTTGTTCAGGTTAATCATCCAGCGAAATTATTAATTAATATTTTTATGAAATTATTGATTCTTGTTTTTTGTATTATTTTAACGGCCTGCTCCAGTTTACCGGATACAAAAAAAATTCCTCAAAAAAATCTGACGCATGAAATCCATTTTATTTATGAGAAGTGGCACACCAGTATTATGATCCCCGCTGTGTCAGTCGAAAAACACAGTCGTTATTTCAAAGGTATAGCAAGACAAAAAAAATACCTTCGTTTTGGCTATGGCGACGGAGATTTTTTTACCGGGAAAAATAAAAGTTTTTTTTCCGGCGCCAAGGCGTTGGTAGCATCCAGTTATTCGGCGGTACAGGTATTGGATTATTACAGTGAACCCTTCTCTACCATCCCACAAGAAACTCGCGTGCCTTTGATGATTAGTGAAAAGCGCATGAAGAAATTGATCCGCTACCTTGATAAGTCGATTGCACTGGATTTGGAAAAGCAACCGGTTGAATTGTTGGCATATGAAGAAAATACCGGTTACTTTTTTAAAGCTGGGCAGCACTACAGTGTGTTCAGCAATTGCAACACCTGGAGTAGCAAGGCTTTGCAGGCAGCCGGAATTCCTATCAAAAGCCGGCTGAAATTGACGGCTCAAAGTGTGTTTGAGCAGGCTAAAATTATTTCCGAATATCAACAAAAGAATCTGATTGTGACTTCAAAGTTAGAGTCTCCGTTATAGCCAATTATTTTTTAGTGCCAAATAGTCTTAAGGTAATTCAAAAGCTGGCTGTTTTTTGTTCTTCAGCTGCTTAGAATTATAGTGTGTAAAACTATTGAGGATTGGGTTATGGACATAGGTTCGGTTATTAACCAAGGTCTGATTGGAATGCAAAAAAGCCAGTCATCCATGTTTCAATCGGCACAGCAAATTGCTGGAATGGCGAAAGAGGGTGCCAATGCCTCCCCGCAAGATCTGGCAGAAAATCTGGTGAATTTGAAAGTTCAACAAAATATGTTTGATAGCTCTGCCAAAGTAGTTAAAACAGCCAGTGATACGATTGGTACTTTGTTGGATGTAAAAGCTTGATTTGTGGTGATCATTAATTCCTTGAGGAGGGCTTATGATCAGTAATGTCGCCTCAACTTATGTTGTATCTGCGCCTGCGACCTATCAGCCCGCAGGTCGTCAGGTTGTGAGCCAGGAATCGGTTGACCTTAAATCTTCAAGCTTTCGCCCAACAGAACAATTGGCAGAGTCATCTCGCCAACAAACTCGCCGCGCTCCCGAGGATAATCCTTCGCAGGATGCAGAAGGAAATCGGGTTGCTCAAACAGCCCCTGTGGAGGAGGGACAGCAGCGCACGCAGAAGGCACACAGAGAACCGCGGGAAGCCGAACAAAAAGTTATTGAGCAGCTATCTGCACGCGATCGTGAAGTACGTGCGCATGAGCAGGCACACGCTGCGGTGGCAGGACAATATGCAAGCAGTCCGACTTACACTTATCAGCGCGGCCCGGATGGTGTGAGTTATGCGGTGGGCGGTGAAGTGAAAATTGATACAAGCCCGATTCCTAATGATCCAGAGGCGACCTTACGTAAGGCTGAACAAATTGCGCGCGCGGCCAGCGCCCCCGCAGAACCCTCGGGGCAAGATCGTGCAGTCGCTGCCCAGGCAGCTAAAATGGCGCAGCAAGCTCGCGTGGAGATAAATCAAAAGATTCGTGATGAGAAAGCATTAACATCTGGCGTAACCAAAGATGAAAAAGCGAGCCCTGACACCGAGGCTCAAAAATCAGATGCGCTTTCCATTCGCGAAAAAGAACAGGCTGAGAAGCAATCTTTGAAAGAGCAGGAGCTACAATCCCAGCGTCAAGCCGAACGCACACGGTTATTAACCGA
>CBFGPN010000252.1:0-4441 GCA_965650675.1 uncultured Cellvibrio sp. | reverse complement strand
TGCAAAGTTGTGTTTGCTAACGTCGAGTATCTATGGGCTATGCCTGTTGGGAATATACTCCCAAGTACGAAACTAACTTATGCTTTGCGTTGGTTTAGTGGCGAGAGTGAAGTAAACATCAATGATAGGTTTTTCTTTGGATATCCACACACAATTGCAAACCCCGGCCCTTGGTACTTGCGGAATAAGTACTGGGAGATGATAGCGCTATTTCGCGTGCTGAGTAATGCTGTAGAGGATAGAGAGGTTGTTGAGTTAGATTCACTTAAAAAGCGAATTGCAGAGATTTGTTATTCGGCAATATATAAAGGCGGTGCAAGAGGGGGGCGCTTTGAGGTTAGAAACATTTGCGGTGTCCATTCCGCACTTTTGCATTTGTGTGATCCCGAGAAATATGAGTCTATTATTTCAGAGGGTCACAAGAACAAAATATCTGCAGTTTTCGCGCATGTGATCATTGACCGCGCTGATATTGAATGCCGCGAGAAAAAAATCCGACTTATTCGAGAGCGTTTATATGAGGATTACGAAGATTTAGGTGACCCTGATCGAAAATACCGCTGGTTCTTCTATCAACCTAGCCTAGAGCCTCTGTGGATCAACAAAAAAGGAGCCTCTCAGCAATTACATGCATCCATAAATGATGAGGTTAATCGCGAGCAAGCAGCATTAGATTACAGCGAAGAGGAAGGTGTAAAAGATAGTGTCATAGCATATCGTTTATACCGTTCGGCAAAACTTGCAGCGCAAGCGAAGAGACGTGACAATTTCACCTGTCGAGCATGTCAATTTACCTTCCAGGAACAGATTGTTCACGTTCATCACCTTGACCCGCTATCAGAGATAAGTTCACCAAGAAAAACTACTCTTGATGACCTAGTGACACTCTGCCCGAATTGCCACTACATTGCTCATTTTTTATTAAGGAAAGATGAGCGATTTAAAAAACTTAATGAGCTGCTTCCTGAGTTAATATCTTTGTACGAAAAAATAAGAACCTAGCACTTCATAAATTTCTGAAGGTCTGCTCGTGGCCGAAAGACGACTAAAGTACTGGTGCTAAAGATCAGTATTCGCTGACGGATTTATATTAAGGTGTCGATTGACATGAAACCATTTCGTTGGAATCTAAAGAAAAGAGAACAGCTTGGAGGTTTGTTGGATGGTGAGAAAGCTTCAATCGTTCTCGAATATCTCGATGACCTCAGGGAATGTGCAGCCAAGGTTTTGGCGAGATCAGATCAAAGAATCAAAAGAGTTAGCCAAACTGCAGGAATATAAAGAGCCATGGCTTAGGAAGTTGTCGTTGGAAATAAAGAATGGTTAGATCGGTGATTGAGCTTCGCCGGTTTTTCTGTTTTTAATAAATCAAAAGTCCCGCATTTCGCTTTGCTGCATACGGGCTACAGTACTATTATTGGTTGTAGATATACCTTGAATAAACTGTTAGGAAATAAAGCTGTCTATGAATCCTTACAAACCACCAGAATCAAACTTGGAGACTGTTAAAGTTGAGTGTCCAAGTAGCATATCTACTGTGTATTATCTCATCGTGCTAAGTTTTTTTATCTTTCTAATAGAAGAATTGATCTACGCCATTTATTCAGAATCAGGCCTACATGATCTTTACAATTATATTTTTATCCCGTTTTGGGCAATTATTTTATTCTGGCTTACCAACCCAATTCGTAAGCGAAAGAATAACCCAAAATATACATTTTTACTGTTAGCAATAGTTATTTTTGGTATGAATATCTACGCCCCATTAGGTCCCTACTCAATGTACACGTCGTTTGGAGAGGCTGCTTGTTTTTTCATAATTTTTTATCTGCTTAACAAAAACTCATCAAAAGAATGGTTTAAGTAAATACCTAATTAAAATAGGCCAATGGAGGCTTTGTATTCTGTTAGCACTTTTTTGCTGACATAAATTGATTTGGGCGGAAAATAAATACCTGCCTCTTGCAAGCACTGGGGCCAATGATTATCCTCTGCGCCGAAGTTGAACGGTTATCAAGATAATAACAAGCCGGGTGTCACTGGCCGAAACTTGCTGATAGTTTCAACTTTATAGACCAGTGTTGTGAATAATCCTTCCTCTCGCTGGAAGCGAAAGTTTTCAATATAACAATAGAAATCATTTCAGGAACCTCTCTATGAAACTCATTCATTGCGTAATGCTTATTTGTCTTTCAATTGTAATGACCGGATGTATCTCCGCAAAATCTTATGTAGATCCAAAATATGGCACAGTGAGTTATGCCGATGCTAAAAAACCAGCCAAACCTCATGATGTAAAAGTTGATGTGGAATTTCAGCGTAATGGTGAGCATATGCCGCGTGTTGATAAAGAGCTGCGCGCCAACGTAGAAAAAGTATTTATCAATTCTGGCGTTATCGCACCATCAGCAAATGCAACTGATATTACGATTAAAGTCACTTGCAATAACATTGCTGATATCAAAGGTGCTATGGCAAAAGGTTTTGGAGCAGGTTTGACATTCGGTGCTGCGGGCACAGCCGTAACGGATTTTTATCAAATCGCCATTGGATTAAAACAAGGCAACACAGTGGTCGAGAAAAAATATGATCACGCTATTCATACAACTATTGGTAACAAAGCTGCACCAGTGCAGGGTGTCGCACCTGTTAAACCGGTTGAAGCATTTGGTGGTGTAATTGAGGATGTGATTTTGCAATTCATCACAGAAATGCAATCCCAAAATGTATTAACGCAATAACATGTCAACTTATTGATTATTTGTAGTCATGTTTATGCCGGGGCAACCCGGCATATTCATTTCACTCGGCTAAATAGAATTACTGTTTACTCAACGCAAGACGACAGGCAAGCAGCAAAAATACCGTTCCTGCCAGGCGGTTGATAACAATTTGTGTGCGTTTTGAATTGATTATCCGATTGCTGATCCAACCTGCTGCCCAGGCAATACCGCTAAAGATGACAAACGCTGTCATCATAAAAATGAATCCAAGCTCAATAATTTGCAAACTAATTGCACCCCGTGAAGGATCAGCAAATTGCGGCAAAAATGCCAGAAAAAAGATGGCAACTTTAGGGTTGGTGATATTCATGATAATGCCACGAATAAATAACGCTTTTGTATCGACCGGGTTTTCACTTTGCATCGGGATTTGCGTCGCTGCTGCTTGAAAAGCGCGCCATGCGAGATACACAAGATACATAGCCCCAACAATCTTCAGCGTCGTGAATGCCAGTTCAGACGTTTTAAAAATTGCTGCAACACCCAATACAACAGCGGTGATATGAACAATTAATCCAGCACAAAGTCCGAAAGTTATCGCTATGCCCGCTTTTTTACCATGAACTGCCGATTGCGTAAGCACAAAAATATTATCTGGCCCAGGTGCTATAGCCAGTGCAGCGGATGCGACGATGAATATTAATAGGATATCGATGGGGATCATTTGCTCGAAGTAGGCTATTTGGAGGAGGACAGGGCGAGCATAACCACGTCTCCGGGCATAGGCAATCTGGATTCAGATTTGAATGCCTCGTCCCAGAGGGAGAGGGGGCAGACTCCCATCATTTATAAATCCTATTGGTTTTCTTATGTAGATGAGAATAATTTCTATTGATAATTATTATCATATGTGAAATTATGGTGATACATTGCTGAATAGCCTTCCCCAAGCCGTTATCCAGCGGTGGATTGGACATCTGCCCATTGAAAGCCTGGACAGTATGCCGCTCAAGTATGAGTTTCAGGGACGTTGAATCCTGTTCGTTCTTCTTCCTCCGGAACAGGCGGAATAGAGGGTTTCCTTGCTGGCGCATTGAAACTATCAATTTCGATATTTTTATGAGGCTGCATGCAGCCTCATTTTTTAGTAAACACCCAACAACAATTACATCAACAATGACAACGTTTGCTCATCGGCAGGTTGTGAATTGGACCTTTGGCCTGAAAGCTATTCCGGTCATTGTTGGCAAGTTGTTGGCATCCGCTCAGGGTGATGAATAGTGCCAACAGGCACATAAATCGTTTCATGGTCATTCCTCAAAATTTTTGGCAATCTATATTAAATGAGAATATATATCAATAAATGTTGACTTATTGCTCATTAGTGATAATCATTCTCATTAATTGGTTGGAAGGAGTTACATATGAATAGTTACTTATCGATTGGCTCAAGCGAGGGTTTCGAATGCTTCAAGGAAGATCTGCTGGTGTATTTGGTGCAAAGATTTGGTTCTTTGGATTTGGCTCAGAAAATTTTGGCGGAGACGCGAATTCAACTGGGTGATGACAGTATTTTGGGTATGGTGGGCAATCCGGCTGTTTATTTGATGGGATTTGCTTTGTCGGTTGGTTTGCGCATGACGGGGCAGCAGGGGGCATAGCGATGAGTGAGTGGGCCGAGTCCAAAATTGGAGCGGATATTCTGGATTTGCAATGGC
>CBFGPN010000251.1:0-4488 GCA_965650675.1 uncultured Cellvibrio sp. | reverse complement strand
AATACATCCGTCACGGTAGATGTAGTTTTAACTGCAAAACTATCAGAACAATTTACAAAAGTGTTGTAATCCGTTACTACTTCCTGACGAGAAAGCTCACCTGTAACAGATGTGTCCGAAAATCCTTTACCTACCTTGGTAATAACCTGCGTTGGGTCTCCACGATTATTGTGAAGGATTATTTCTGTCGAAGTAACATTGACAGGTGAATTTAAATCATTGGTTAACAAATCGTATGTTTTATCGAGTGCAAGATTGACAGTCGGAAATATAGCGGCGTTGCCAGTACTGCGAGTTGTATAGTATTTATCAGTACGACTAACCAACAATCCATTTATCTGTTTAACAGTATCACTTTTGACTTTTCCAATGTACGGGTAGTTCTGATGATACTCAGTTATAGATTGCAATCCTGAATCTACATCCGTTGTTGTAATTTTTTCAAACCCCAGAACGCCTCTACCTCTGATATCTACTTTCGCACCAGCATAATTATAATGACGAGTTTTAAAACCTCCTTTGCCATTACTCACTTCCATTTTTTTCACAACTTGTGTTAAACGCCCCGCTTGAACAATGGGGAATGTGGGTGCAGAGGAAGGTGTATAAAGAGGAGTACCATTATTTAATTCACCTGTCATATTGCTGTAGGTGAATTTTACTTGTGCACCCAAACCATCTGTTACACCCACCAGCATATTGGGCTGGCCTTTGCGGGCAAAATAGGTTTTACCGCTTACAACCAGATCAATCAAACCATCGTTATTAACATCACCCGGTAAAGAATAATCGGACGATGATGTGGGATTACATAATTTATCACCCAGTTGAGGAATCGAGATCCCGGAATCAACAAAGTTAATAACACCATTGTTATCGCGTGCGTAAAGCACTTTAGCGGCACAGCCAACAGAAAGTGGAACGATTAAATCATCTCGACCATCTTTATCGTAATCATAGGCAATGCTTCGTTTATTTATATCAACTGGAAAAGCAGCGAAACCTGTATCAACTTCATTCTCAACGGACTTGCCTGTACCCAGAATATATTTCCAATTTTGCCTATAGACGAGGAAATCCAAAACACCATCGCCATTTAAATCTGCAAGTGTATTGTATTGATTAACTGAATCGTAAATTCCACCACATTGGTAAGTTAATTGGAACGGACGAGCATCATTTCCCGAAAAAGAGAACGCTTTACTTGCAACCCAGTTCGAGAATGTGGCGGGGTCACTAGCGTCGGTTTGCTTCCAGAATGTGGAAATATGATCCACCAATCCATCACTATCTATATCTCGTTCATATACACCCGCCGCATATGTTTCTCCCGAACCGAAATAGCTTAGAGTTGTAGGAAGACCCGTTTTGGTAAAAGTATTTGCCGATACTTGAGTGTAAGTAGAATTTCCAAAACGAAAATCACTTAAGCTGTCGTTGTTAAAATCAGAAACAACAACACCCCCTCTATAGTAAGAGTCCACCACTGTTACCGATGCAGTACTGTTAGACTTATTAATATTGGTGACGACTTCAACTGTAAATGTGGAATTACCATTAGTACCCGCTAAATTATGAACCCTGAGCAAACCTATTCCTGATGCAGTTTGAAATTCTTGCGCCGAAACAATTCCACCTTGCCCGGCAGTACCGGAAATATTCAATATGGATTTATTAAAACAACCTTGAGAAGTACCCCATGCAATAGCACTTCCATTATCAGTAATTGAGTCATTGAAACCATCACCATCAATATCAACATAATTATTACTACTGAACGCACCACCACTGCATAAACTCAAAGATTGTTCTTCGGTAAATCCAAATTCACCACTACTCCATGACAACTGAAGAGGTTTTGCACATTTCCAATTGAAATTTTCATAACCACACTCTGTAATTTTATCGACCAGATCTAATTGCGACGTCCCCAATGCATAGTCAACATCGTACCTACGCACTGGTGTCCCGCTTTCAGGGCTGGATGGCGAACTTACATTGATATAGGTGGTAATTGTATCCAGCAACTTACTGCCGATAGATAACGCACCTGCATCATATCTGGATAATGATTGCCCCGAACGATTTTGATATTTAAAAACTACTGATGAATTAGGCGCAAACGAAATTGAAACAGGATAGTGTTCATTCTTTGTTGTATCTTGAAAATAATTCACGGTATAAAAATTACCGTAATTATCTTCTGCTTTACTTAAGGCCCAGGATGCAATTCGGTTTGTGTTATTAAGCGTTGAAAAAACTTTTGTATTTTGAACATAGTCATCGCCACCAAAAGTCAGTGTTTTACCTTCTTTTGTAATAACTTTAAAATAATCAAACCCACCATAAATACTTGAACCATAACCAATAATGCGAGCAAAGCTGTCAATTTCCGTACGGAATTCAGTACCACTTGCCCAGTATTGAGCATCTGTAGGCATTTTATTATTGTAAATAATTAATTGTTGTCCACTTAGACACAAACGATCACTTTGCGTATAGGCAGGATTGGACGCTGCAACTTTTGCAGCACCTTCTATTGCATAAGAAGTAGAGCATCGGGAAATTGATGGCAAACCATCCAAACCCCAGCCAATCCCCATAGAACCATTTCCTGCTTGGCTGTTATAAACCAACGACAACTGAGGCACCATATTGGCTATTGCGGGAGGAAGCACCAAGCCAATCTGATAACTGGCAGTGCCAGAACTTACATTCGCTGCACCTTTTGTAATTGCTACATAGCTGGACGGGGAGAAATTCGGGAATGAGCCAATTGAATTATTGTCATATTGGAATGGAGCAGGAAGTATCGTGTCGCTTGCGATTAAAGTTGGGATATCTGCATTTGATGTGCTTTTCAAAATCAATTTTGGTGTCGAGGAATTATATCCACTGATATAAGTAGTGATTTCTCCTCCGACGAGGTCAACACTGTCACATCCTGGTTAAATACAGCGAGCCTAAACACTCCCGAATTTAATTTACTTTGAATATCAAGATCTGACATTGTAAAACTTTGCGGCGCCGCCAAAACCCCCGCATTGTTATACACCACAAAATTCTTAGTCCCCTTCAACACCAAAGGCGTTGCTATCTCGCCATGCAATATCAGCGTCCAGGGTTTTTGTACGAAATAATAATCACCATCGCCGTCACCATCCACATCACCGAGGTAGATGTTGTAGTTATCGGTTTTGATTTCCAGCGCAAATGACATCTGCGCGAAGAAAAAAGAAACAATAACCAATGTTATTTTTTTGAATAAATTTAACATGACTCCTCCGGTTATGAGTCGATGGTGATATTTAAGTGCTACTGATTAAAACCAATTATTTTATTATGCCAACGGAAACTAAACTGCAACGTCCGCCAAAAGCCGTCAAAGATGGATCATCCGTAATTCCTAAAACAACTGGTCTGTTGGCAAGTTGCGCAGCCAACAACATTGAATACATTTCTTTAAAATTAGTCACTGAACTTTTGGTCGCAATATAATTTGAATCGCATGACAGTGATGGCGAGCTAAATCCATTGGTTACTTTAATTTCCATATTGCCAGCTTGATGCCCAAAGGCAGTTGGCCCAATTATCGTTACGCTATCAAGTGACGCCCCAAGCTGTACTGTGCCAGCTGCAGCATTAAATGCAAGACACAAAAATAATGCAATAAATGAAATTTTCAGTTTCATAATGTTACGCCCTAATTGATTGAAATTTGAAATACGCAGATTGGATGGAAACGAGCTTGATCGATATACCAAGCATTTGCAAAGCGGGATAAAAAGAATCTCACAACATTTCATATCCTGATGCCCTTTGATGAAATTAACTCTGAATACCTTTTAACCTGAATTGGAATGAATTCATTCTCTATTGAGCGACATGCTAAAACCCTTAGATCAAAAATTCAACTGGCTATTTAGAACATTTAAAATTTAGATCTACAAAAAACGGCAGCCTAAGCTGCCGTTTTTTCACTCATTTCAATCAAGCGATTTTATCGCCCACTCGTAAAACCTTCATGGTGTTGGTACCACCCAATTCAGTGGTATCACCGTTGGAGATAATGACTCTATCACCATCCACTACTACGCCTTTTTGTTTTAACAAATCAATTGCGCGTAATTGGTCTGCTGTGCTGGGTACGCTAACAGTATCAAATGCAACGGGATGAACACCTCGATAAAGTGCAACTTTGCGTTGAGTTGATACGTGACGGGACAATGCAAAAATCGGCAACTGTGAGCCAACGCGTGACATCAAACGTGGAGTACTGCCGGATTCAGTGAACGCAATAATTGCTTTCACTCCTGACAAATGGTTGGCAGTGAACATTGCAGCCAATGCGATGGATTCATCGATTGAATTAAAGGCTTCGTCCATACGGTATTTATCGAAGCTGGCCGTTGGATGTTTTTCTGCACCCAAAATAATTCGCACCATAGCTTCAACTGTTTCGACTGGATAACTACCTGCAGCTGTTTC
>CBFGPN010000250.1:0-4492 GCA_965650675.1 uncultured Cellvibrio sp. | reverse complement strand
CGCCGTTAATCTGACACCGTTGCAAGCCACAATGTCATGCAACATCACTATACGTCTTAGCCCTCTTCGCGGAGGGCTTTTTTATTCCTCATTATTCTGCACAAAGCAATATCAGATTGTTTGCGGAATTCATCCCGCATTTTTAGCACACTGGACCCGCAATTACTTTTTTTAAATTGAGGACAAGTGTATGCGTAATTTTTTTGCAAGCGAAGGTAACATCGGACAAGAACCCACATTGAAACAACAACCGATCGAAGGCGGTGTGCGGTCTGTTCTGGAAGTAAACGTCAAATTTAACTACGACAAATTAAATAAACAAACCGGCGAATATGAAGATCGCGGCGGATTTTGGGCCAAGGTCACACTGTGGGGAAAACGAGCTGAAAACAATTTCAAAATACTGAAAACCGGTATGCGTATTCTGGTCGTGGGTGAAATATCACAACATGACTACGTATCCGAATCAGGAGAGCGTGCTGGTCAAACGATTACCGCAACGGAAATCAATGCCAATCATATCGCACTGGTACTCACCAAAAGTATTCAGGGTGTTCAGTTTGTTCGAGGCCAACAAGAAGACCCCGACGAATTTGATTCTGATTCCAATTAACACCAGAGGGATTTGTCATGAGTCAAATATTGATGATTGTGGAAAGCCCTAACAAAGCTAAAAAAATTCGTGGTTTTTATCCTAACTTCCAGATACTCACTACCGTTGGTCATTTTAGGGATTTACCGCCGGATAAAATGGGTGTGGAACCTCCCACCCATAAACCACAGTATGAAATTCTGGATGGCAAACAGAATGTGGTTAAACAAATTAAAGATGCGGCAAAAAACGCATCGACCATCTATGTAGCCACTGACCCTGATCGCGAGGGCGAAGCCATTGCAGCACATGT
Organism: uncultured Cellvibrio sp.; assembly: GCA_965650675.1. Classification (GTDB taxonomy): domain Bacteria; phylum Pseudomonadota; class Gammaproteobacteria; order Pseudomonadales; family Cellvibrionaceae; genus Cellvibrio. The sequence goes on along the minus strand of CBFGPN010000250.1, from coordinate 3,587 downwards.
GGTGAATGTCCTGGGTAAAGACCATCGTCAGAAAATTTCCCGCATTACTTACACCGAGGTGAGCAAGCGCGCGATTGATGATGCGATTAGCAACAAACGGCAAATTAACTGGAAAATGGTAAGTGCTCAGGAACTCAGGCGAGTTATCGATCGGTATGTTGGTTATTTGATATCACCTGAACTGACACGACGTCTGCGCAAGCCTGGAACACAATTAAAATACTCTGCAGGCCGTGTACAAAGTATTGCGTTACGCTTGGTCGTTGAACGCGATCTTGAGCGATTGAACTTTACACCGCGTGAACATTACGGAGTTGAGTTAACACTGGAAGCCAAAAATACAAAATTCAAGGCGTTGTGGAAACCGGAATTGGCGAAAGATACCTTGATGATGGATAAGGGTTTGGCTTACCAGGTGAAAGAGCGCACCAGCAAAGTTCAACTCTCCACTATCTCCAAACGTGAAAATGATATTGCACCTCCCAAACCACTGATCACCAGTGATTTTCTCAAGCTGATGTCCAGGCAATACAAAATGTCGGCGAAGGTCGCCATGGATGTTGCACAGAGATTATTTGAACAAGGACTCATTACTTATCATCGTACCGATAGTCACGACATGTCAGCCGATTTTGCCTACACAGTGCGTGAATTTGCACTACGCAATAAATTGCCACTGCCCGATAAGCCTTATCAATATAAAGCCGGAAAAAATGCACAGCAAGGCCATGAATGCTTGCGTGTTACGGATATTAATTTAATTAACCCGCGCATGGTGGGTGTTGATGACCAACAACTCATTAATGCCTATCAGTTGGTCTGGAAATATTCGCTCGAATCTCAATTGAATCACGGCAAAAATCAGATAGTGCGTTATGAGTTTATAAACTCAGTCAAAGATTCTTTTGTCAGTCAATCCACACGAATGACGCAGGCGGGTTGGCGACATGTGGCCAAACGATTTATCCAGGAATTGCCTGATCCGGATTCTGAAAATACCGATGATGAGGTGGCCGTATTACCCGAGCTTTATTCGGGTGATGTCATCAATCTGTTACAAGCAGATGTGTTGGTTAAATTCACCGAAAAACCGGCGCAATTTAACGAAAGCAGTTTGATTGAAACACTGGAGAAAATGGGAATTGGCAGACCCAGCACCTATGCCCAAATTATCGAAAACCTGGTTGATCGCAATTACGTCGAGCGTGAAAAACATCTCAAGTTGCAATCAACTGATATCGGTAAAAAAGTGGTGGAAACATTGAAATCCCGTTTTTCATTTCTGGAATACGATTACACCGCCAAAATGGAGTCGGACATTGACAAAGTGGCCTGCGGTGAATCGGATTATCTATCCATTATTACTGCTGCATACGAAGCGCTCAGTGCAGAGGTGAATGTATTTCGTGATTCCGATGCAGCCACTTCTTTTCGTGTGACTGATGGCGACAACTGCCCTCAATGCCAGGTCGGGAAAGTCGCCGTAATGTCGTTCAACAATTCCAGTAAAAAAAATTCCGGACGCCAATTTATTGGTTGTTCGAATTTTCCAACCTGCAAATTTTTTCAATGGGTTCAATAAATCAGGAGAATGTATGAAATCAGTGTTGCTATTCAGTTTGACAGTATTGTCGATTCAATGTGTTGCGGAAAACGTTAAAACCGATCGCTACACCCAGATGAGTATCGAACCGCGTTTGGAACAACGCGAGCCGCTTAAATCCGTTATCAATATTCATTTTAGTCAAAACATCAAAACCGTCGGCGAGGCCATTAATGAATTGCTGAAAGGTTCCGGCTATCAATGGGTGAGTAATGAACAGGATTCACGACTACTGCAGTTGGAATTGCCTGGTATTAATCGTGCTCTGGGGCCAATCCGATTGAATGAAGCATTAAAAGTGTTGGCCGGAAGTTCGTGGGATCTTGCAGTGGATCCACTGAATCGAACTGTTCAATTTATCGTTGTGCAATAAATTAAAGGAGAAATCAGATGTTGATATTAACAAGAAGGATTGGAGAGACAATCATCATTGGAGATGACATTGAAGTGACCGTCCTGGGTGTCCAGGGCACTCAAGTTCGTGTCGGCGTAAAGGCACCCAAAGATGTTGTGGTTGATCGCGAAGAAATTCGCATGAAGCGCAATGCTGAAAAGCAAATCAAGCGTGCCAGTTAACTTTATTACATAAACCCATTAAACAAAACAGGAGTTTTTATGAAACTTTTTAATTCGATTGCCTCTATTTTTTCTGTTGCCGTTATTCTGGGATTGTCCGGATGTGCCGCAACCAATGTTGCCCTCACCAAAAAAAATCTGGATGTACAAACCCGAACCAGCACTGCGATTTTTATTGACCCGGTGGCACCCGCCAAACGCACGATATACATCGATGTAAAAAGTGGTGTGCAGGAATTTGATCGCGTTGTATTTCGAAAACTGTTGAAAGACAGCTTTGCGGTGAACGATAACCAGTATCGAATTGTGGATGATCCGGAGACAGCGCAATTCACTTTGTCCGCTTATGTGTTGAATCTGGAAAAAGCATCACCTTCTGCAGCTGAAACAGCATTGGGCAGAGGTTTTCAGGGCGGCGGCTTGTTAGCAGGTGCGGCGATTGGTGCTGCCAGCCAGGAATCCTGGAAAGGTGCAGCGGCAGGCGGCATTTTGGGGGCTGGTGTGGATATGGTATCCGGCGCCCTGGTCAAAGACGTGACCTACATGCTGGTGGTGGATGTACAAATTAAAGAGCGCGCCAAAAGTGGCGTGGTAGTCACACGCGACACGTCAATTAAAACCAATGTCTCGGATGAAGGTTCGGTGTATCAATCCTCAATCGAACAATCCAATCAAAAAGAATACCGTACCCGTATCGTGACCACTGCCAACAAAATGAATTTGAAGTTGGAGGAGGCCGCACAACCTATGTATGAAAAAACCTCCGCTGCTATGAGTGGGTTTTTCTAATACAGAGAAAAGAATGCCGTTACCCTTGGGTAACGGCAGGTGGTAAATAGTTGAATAAGAGCGCACGCTTTATGAATACGGTAGTTTTATATTTCAAAAATAATCGAAATAGCGGTTTGTTTCTATTTTTCTGTTTCCCTATTCTCGTTAAACACGTTAAGACCCTTTGATATGAATAATCCGGCCACTCTACACAATCCACCACTGCGTAATTTACTCAGTGAAACAGAAAACATGCAGGTTGATGCCTACCTGCGTCGATTCAATTTAATGCTGTCTACTGTTGTAACACTCAATCAGGCTGAAAAACAGGAATTAGTTGAAGGTCACAAAGCCTTATGCCGGTTGTTTTATTCTACCCTGGGCATCGATGGCCATGATCGATCATCTGTTTCGTCTGATAAAGCTTGAATGTCGAATGGCTTTTTTTAAAAGACCTCAACACGACTGGTCAGGATTTGAAAAGCTGATCTTGATTGCGTGTGTTCCTGCAGTGCAATTTTTAGCGTGGCTCTATGTGCATTTTGTGAGTTCCCATTTGCATCTTTCAAATGCCACTACGCTTGAATTAATTATGGGGTTTGTCTGCAATTTTTCGCCGGTCGTGTTATTGCCACTC
>CBFGPN010000249.1:0-4514 GCA_965650675.1 uncultured Cellvibrio sp. | reverse complement strand
GCCAAACTACTGGAATTTGCCGATACAGCAGAAATTCAGGCTGCGCCTAAAATTCAGTTCTAATCTTGTTCAACGGATAACAATTTGTGAATTTTTTTGAACAGCAAGACATAGCGCGTAAGAAAACGCGCTACTTGATCCTGTTACTTTGCATGGCGGTTACTTCATTGATCGCCATCACAACTTTATTTGTGGCGACCACTTTTTTCTTCGGCCAACACAACCAGAGCCAGAACCCACAAATCACGTTCGCAGCCATATTAAACTCCATCAGTTTTGAAATGTTTGCCGCTATTAGCCTGATCGTTATATTCGTTATTTTTTCAGGTAGTTTGTACAAATTATTTCAAATCAGGGCAGGCGGAAAAACAATTGCCGAGGCATTGGATGGTCGGCTAATCAGTACTGAAACCAAAGTTTTTGCCGAGCGTAAAGTGCTAAACGTAGTGGAAGAAATGGCAATTGCTGCCGGCACTCCGGTTCCACCTGTTTATTTAATTGAAGATGACAGTGTCAACGCTTTTGCAGCCGGCCACAGCCAACGCGATGCAGTTATTGGCATCACCCGCGGCGCCATAGAATTGCTAAACCGGGAAGAGTTGCAGGGCGTCATCGCACATGAATTCAGCCATGTGTTTCATGGCGATATGAAATTAAATATGCGACTGATTGCCATTTTGCACGGCATTCTGCTATTGGGATTGATCGGTCAATTTTTAGTTCGAAACGGATTTTATGCAAGAAGCCGATCCAGTAAAGATAACGGCAAGTTCGCTATTATCGCTTTCGGACTCGGCTTGATAGTCATAGGTTACGCTGGTACTTTTTTTGGCAATCTAATCAAAGCAGCGGTAAGTCGTCAGCGTGAATTTCTGGCGGACGCTTCATCTGTTCAGTACACACGCAACCCAACCGGAATTGGCAATGCGCTTAAAAAATTGGGCGGGCATTCAGGCAGTTCCCAATTATCCAGTCCCAATGCTGCAGAATTTTCACATCTTTATTTTGCTGAAGGTCTCAGCCATTTTTTAAGCTTGATGGCTACTCATCCGAAACTGGAAGAGAGAATCAAGCGTATAGAACCTTATTGGAACGGTGAATTTATTTACACATCCGCAAAAGATGAAGAGGAAAAACTTGCGGAAAATTATTCATCGACACCATCACAACTCGCACCGCAACAAACACTGGGGGTCATTGCAGCTCTCAGTCAAATAGGTCAGCCATTACCTGAACATTTGGCTTATGCACAGCAAACACTCAACACACTGGAAGGGCGTTTGCGCGATGCAACCCGTCACCCGCAATCTGCACAAGCAATTATCTTTGGCTTGTTACTCAGTAAAAATACTGACACTGCAGAAAGAAATCAGCAGTGGGCACTGGCCACCAATATTATCCCTGAACAGGATTTAGCGGAAATGACATCAATTGCAGAAACGGCTGCAATGGCTGAAGAAAAATTGCGGTTGCCACTACTGGAACTTTGTTTACCTACATTAAAAACACTGGATCAACATTCCATAGAAAAATTTCTGGGAGTCGTTCACCAATTCATTTATGCCGATGGCCGTGTCAGTGGGATGGAATGGGCCATTAACCATATTTTGCGTCATCATTTGTTGGAGATAGCGGTTGGTTCGCAAACCTATCAATTAACGGATCTCACCAATGAGTTATCGCAATTGCTCTCCATGATTGCACATGCTGGAAACAAGGAATTGCACAGCTGTGAAATGGCCTTTGCTGCAGCATCCAAAGAATTGCAATTGGAAAATATCCATCTGATTGAAAAGCAAAAATTAACTCTCACTGATGTAGACACTGCACTGGAAAGGCTTAGTCAACTCAAGCCTCTACAAAAACCCAAGCTCTTGAAAGCGCTGAGCCAGTGCGTATTGTCCGACGGACAAATCACGCAACGCGAGGCTGAGTTGTTGCGTGCCATAGCGGCCGCCATGGACTGCCCGATTCCCCCGATTGCAGCATCTATCTGATCAATTTCATCCGATGGCCAAACTCGCTATAATGCGCGGCCTGAACTCACCCTTACCTGAACTACACTGGAGATACTGCCTTGCAACTCGATAATGCATCCCTTGAACAACTCCGCCTGTGGGAAAAAGATTTATCCGACCGCTATGAAAACATCAAGGCAAAAAAATTAAATCTGGATTTGACCCGTGGTAAACCTTCATCCGAACAGCTGGATTTATCCGATGCACTGGATGGTATTTTAAAAGGAAATTACATTGCCGCCGATGGTACAGACACCCGCAATTATGGCGGGCTTGACGGCTTGCCTGAAGCAAAAAAACTCGGCGCCAATATTATGGGTGTTGATGCAGCCAATGTGTTGGTTGGTGGCAGTAGCAGTTTGACACTGATGTTTCAGGTTGCCTTAACTGCGTATCTTTTCGGTTTAAAAGATTCTGCAAGCGCCTGGAAAAACGAATCCGATATTAAATTTTTGTGTCCGGTTCCCGGTTACGACCGTCACTTCACTATTTGTGAACAATTGGGAATTAAAATGGTCACAGTACCTATGACATCAACCGGCCCCGATATGGATAAAGTTGAATCCATGATCAAAGCTGATAAATCAATCAAAGGTATCTGGTGCGTTCCCAAATATTCAAATCCAACCGGTGTTGTTTACAGCGATGAAACTGTTGAGCGAATTTCAAAGTTGGGTCAAATCGCCAGTGCAAATTTCCGTGTATTTTGGGATAACGCCTATTCCGTTCATGATTTGATTGATAATGCACCGCAGTTGGCTTCTGTGCTGGAAGCTTGTCGTCGAAATGGCACTGAAGATTCAGTGATTCAATTTGCATCCACATCAAAAATTACACAAGCAGGTGCTGGTGTTGCATTTATTGCTGCGAGTGCATCCAACCTGACAGGCATTAAAAAAGCCTTGAGTGCTTGCACTATCGGTCCGGACAAAGTGAATCAAATTCGTCACACGCGTTTTTTACCGGATCACGCCGCATTAATGCAGCACATGAAAAAACATGCGAATTTATTAAACCCACGATTTGATGCTGTGTTAACTGCATTGAGCAAAGCATTTGATGGAACTGATCTGGGCAGCTGGGAAAAACCCGTTGGCGGCTATTTTGTTTCTTTCGATACGCGAAAAAATTGTGCGAAAGAAACCGTTCGCCTGGCAGCTGAAGCGGGTGTGAAATTAACGCCAGCAGGTGCAACCTACCCTTATGGAAAAGATCCTGAAGATCGCAATATACGCATTGCACCTTCAGTTCCAACAGTGCCGGAAGTTGTCGGCGCAATGGAAGTATTTGTTACCTGTGTAAAACTTGCCAGTGTTCGTGAAGCTCTCGCCAAACATAGCTAATCATAAGATCCCGATTAAAAAGCCGCTGTTGCGGCTTTTTTATTTTCTGCTGCATAATCATCTAAAAAATGCTTTTAGATTCCAAAACGGATGATCGATTTTCCTGAATTGCTTCTATACTCAAACTGCAAATCGATGTTTTCACTTTTTTTGGAGGCTTGTATATGGGCGTTGCAGCTACCCTGGAAAAGTTTCTTAAGGACAAGCAAGTTCCTTTTACTTTATTGGAGCACCAATACGCTGAAGGTTCTTACAACACAGCAAAAGTAGCCAATATTGATGATCACTGCCTGGTAAAGGCTGTACTGCTCAGGGATGAAGATTTTCATTTCATGTTATGCGTCCTGCCATCACACAATAAAATCCTGCGACATACACTCAACCAGATATTCGATCGCCATCTGGAGTTAGCCGATGAAGAGGATCTCCAGAAAGTATTTGTTGATTGCGCACCAGGAGCAGTTCCTGCGATAGGCACCGCGTACGGAATAGATGTTATTTGGGATGACGACTTGTTAACCCAGCCCGAACTCTATATCGAAGCGGGTGACCATATACATTTGATTAAAATTCCCACCAGCAGTTTTACCGAACTGCTTGCAAATGCAATGCATGATAAATTCAGTGCAGACAGAAAACGCCTCAGTTCTCTGCCCAAAAAATATATTCGCCAAGGCTATGAATTGTAGAAAAACAGTCCAAATAAAAAGGGCCGCTCATCATCTGGGCGGCCCTTTTTATTTGTAGAAAACTTACTCGTCTTTTTGAATCAACACGGGTGTAGCACCCGATTGCTGAGCCGCATCAGCCACTATGACATAAGTTTCAGTATCAGCTTTGGGACTGGTTTGAATAATAACCGACGCCTTGGGATTCTCGGCACGAGCACGCTCAATCACAGAACGAACTGCACGCGAATCAACCCGACGCTCACCTTCTTTTTCAAGCACCCAAATCTGGTTATCGGCTGAAATACGAACCAGAATATTTTTGGGAGCCGTAGGATCAACTTGTGGCGGATTGGGTGGAGGAACATTGGGATTAAGTCCTTCTTCCTTAACAAAAGAGGCCGTTACAATAAAGAAGATCAACATAATAAACACCACATCCAGCATGGGCGTTAAGTCAATATCGTTGCCATCATCGCCAACAC
>CBFGPN010000248.1:0-4515 GCA_965650675.1 uncultured Cellvibrio sp. | reverse complement strand
TAGTTAAACCCAAGTCTCGAGCCAATTGCTCAGCCTTGACTAAATCAGTAGTGATATTACTGAAATAAATTTTATGTTCTTTGTCAGAAAAATTAATTTTTTTATCCTTCAATATTTGCATGGCTTGAGTCATCACTCCAGAACCACCATCTTCAGTAATCCACCGAATGTGTTTAAAAGATAGCGATGACTCCATAGTTTTCGCCAACAAAAGAGCAGACTCATGTAAATCCTTAGATAGATGAGGATTAGCAGCTTGTTTTCGATTATATAAACCTCCAATTGGTTTTTTCACTTCATCTTGTGGGGTATAGTGAATATCAAAACCACTCCCTTCCAAATCATCTGATTTAGAACCATTCGGCGCAGCTCCAATTGCTCTTACTGAGCGCTTAATTGCCTTGGTTAAACTTCTATGCTGATCGGAAACAGTGACTATTCTTCGATCCATAGGTTTAATTTGACCATTTTTAACAACTTCAGAACTTTGAAATTTGTTATTTTTAAATTCAATTCGATGCAACCCAGGTTTAGCACTATTCTCTTGCAAGGCTTGATAATTCAAACTCGCCTTTAGGTGATAAATAAAAAAACCAGTTCCAATTTTGTGGGCATATGCTATACAGCCCGGCAATATTAATTTATAAATTGCATAACCATTGGTACCCGCTTCTTCATAAGTAAATACATTCGGCTTAAATACATTACAAGCGAGCAACGACTCAATTTCTTTAACAGCAGTCAACGCCCAGTAATTTCCTCTGTGTGCCAAGAGGCGCATATTGAGATAAGTGACATGACAACTATCAGACAAACTGACGTAATGTTTTTTGCTACCTTTAACAATTATTTGTTCCATAAAAACTCCATGTGTTAAAAAACAAAATTACTTTCCACTAACAACGTACTACCAAAAGTAAAAACCGGTACTGTTACACTGGTTGCAATACTTCCCCAGTGAACAACTGAACCGTTATTTAAAATTGCAGCAAAAGATCTTGAACCAGATGCAATAGAACGAACACCTACCAATGAGCTCACTACTGCACTTGTATCACCGCCATACGCACTATTGCCCCATGCAACGACAGTCCCATCAGTTTTTAAAGCAGCAAATGCTTCCTTAGTAGCAAACAAACTTTTCACATTGTTCAGTTGACTGTTAACTGGAGCACTATCACCACCATAACTGGAGTTACCCCAAGTAACGACAGTGCCATTATTCTTTAAAGCTGCAAACGCTCCTCTAGAAGCCACAACAGATTTAACATTAACAAGATTAGCCGAAACACTGGAACTATTCGCAGCATCACCGCCACCCCAACTAATCACTGTATCGTCTGATTTGATTGCTACCATAGCTTGGTTGACTTTGTAGCCAATAATTGACTTGGCATTAGTTAGTTGGCTACTGATGCTAGCTGTATCACCACCAAACTCACTTCCACCCCAAGTTACAACACTACCGTCCAACTTAACGGCTGCGAATGCACCTCCAGCCGGAACAACCGTTTTCACGTCAGACAATCCAGTAGGACCTGTAGCACCCGTTCCCCACAAAGGATTACCCCATGTCACTACACTGCCATCATTCTTTACTACAGCAAAAACACCCCGCCCCCCTACTAGAGACTCTATGTTGATCAAATTTCCTGACACCGAACTACTATCACCACCGTTCAAAGCCATTCCCCAAGTCACAACACTTCCATCTTTTTTCAATGCAGCAAATGCAAAACTTGTTGAGCTGACACTTTCTACATTAACTAAACTTGCCTGAACAGTACTGCTGTCACCGCCCTCACCATTATCACCCCAAGTTACGACATGACCATCTTCACGAACAGCTGCAAAAGCCGTTTCTGTTGCGACAATACTTCTTACGTCTATTAATTGTGGTTGAACTGCAGAACTGTTGCCGCCAACCTCATCAATACCCCAAGTCGTAACCGTTCCATCCGTTTTCAAGGCAGCGAAGGCAGCGTCATTTCCCACTATGGACTCGACCTGATTCACCTTATAAGCCACAAACCTGGTTTCACCTGAACCCAATTCGCTTTTCGGTGTAGCCACAATTGTAATTTTGCCAGTGCGATATGCATCTGCAATTTGATAACTGTTGGTCGTTGAAACAGGATTGGTTACACCTTCTACGTACCAGGAATATTGTGTTTGTTCGGGGATGCAGTTTTGGCAAGTGGATTCTGCCGTAAGAGTCACGTCAGTTCTTAGATCGACTCCATCAGTTAGTTTAAGCGTTACCATTTGTGGAGCCGCTTGAGCGGTGGTGGTAATACTGAAAGTTTGTGTCACTGTGCCAATTGTGACGCTAACAGTTGTTGCTGTTGATGAAGTCGGTGCAGTGGTACCGCGTAATTTGATGGATTGATTTTTGTTGATTGTTCCCGCCGATGAAGTAAACGCAGAAAAGGTAGAACCTGTACCAATTGCATATTCACCACCAGTAACTGAAACAGGAGTTCCATCATCCATCCCCGCAATTGTCACGCCGGTTGATTCCACTTGCGCAGTAAAATTTGCATTGGTTGCAGCGGTGAAAGAAAAATTGTCAGGTGTTCGATCCGCTGCGCGGGTTGTTACAGAATAATTAGCTGATACACCACCAATGGTTAATGTGGCTGTTGCCAGTGTAGAAAAACTGCCGGAGGCAGCGACACGAACTGTGACTGTGTCACCCGCCTTGACGCTTCCGGATGTACCGTAAGCTGCACTATTGATGCTGAATGTACCGCCAGTGACGGAAACACTTGTCGATTTATCTATGCCACTGACGGTAATGGAATTTGAAGTTTGCGAACTCGATGGCTCAACTCCCGTTACGGCAGTAAATGTAAACGCATCCGGTGTTGTATCGCTTGACTTTCCACCTCCGCCGCCTCCACCACCTCCACAAGCACTGATAAATAGAGTGAATAAGATGGTGAACAAAGTACAAATCCGGGGTGAGTTCGTCATTTCCGTTAATCTCCTAGAGGCGTTTTTGTTTGTGTTATCTGATACAAATTTTTGAGTGCACAATCAACCACCAATAGAAGACATCAAGAAGCAGCGCTTAAAATTTGAGTCAGAAATTTGTATTCACATGAAAAGGTTTTGTGAACCAGAGCACAGTTACGATATGTGATTTTTTATGCCTTCACTCAATCAGCTTTTTAACGATGGCAAATCCAGCACGGATTTTTTACCTCTGGAATTGTCTGCAATCTCCCATTAAAAATTCCGCCGACATTGCAATAAGTCTTTGAATCTCACGGAATCATGGCTTACTCTTGCGGATCACAGAATAAGTAATCGCTGAAATTAAGGAGTAACAATGGCTTCACCCCATATTGTAGATTTAGGCGCCATATTAGCGCCCATCTCCGAAAGCTCATCGACCGGTGTTGATGTCCGACAAGACATTTCACCCACTTCCATTTATCAAGTCATTAAAAGCGCACGCAACTCTGCCAGAGCTGCCGAACGAAACAGCATTCTCGAAGATGGAACAAATGACGCTGATCAACATTGGCGAACGATTATTGATCTCGCACCCGAACTTTTATCAACTCAGGCCAAAGATCTTGAAGTGGCCAGCTGGTTTGCAGAAGCGATGGTGCGTTTGCGCGGGGCTCAGGGATTACGCGATGCATTTTTAATTATTCACGGGTTGATCGAAAACTTTTGGGAAAATCTTTATCCCATGCCGGATGAAGATGGCCTTGAAACACGGGTCGCCTGTATAGCTGGATTAAACGGCGAAGGAGTGGAAGGTGTTTTAATTGCGCCTATCCGCAAAATAGAAATCACCGAAGGCAAAACCCATGGACCTTTTTCCCTGTGGCAATATCAACAAGCTCTTGATGCACAGAAAATTCCCGAAGAAAAACCACGCGCAGCCAAAATAGAAAAATTGGGATTTTCGTTGGAAAATATCGAAACAGCCGTGAGTGAATCACGCGAAGATTTTTATGTGAATCTTCGCGATGACTTAAGCGAATGTATTGCTATTTATAAAAAGTTAGGAGCATTACTGGATCAACATTGCGGCGCTTTTAATGCTCCCCCTGTAAGAACGGTAGTGGATGTTCTGAGTGAGTGTCTTGGTGCTGTTAGTCATCTGGGTAAAGACAAATTCCCCCTTGTGGAAGAGGAGGTGGCAGTGGACGTTGTAGCAGAACAGAATGATGCAAGTGAATCCTCTGCTCCCAAAGCTGCGCCCAAAGCGGGGATTAACTCGCGCGAAGCCGCTTTCAAACAGATAGAAGAAGTTGCACGTTATTTTAAAAAAACGGAACCTCACTCCCCTATTTCCTACATGCTGGAAAAAGCGATTCGTTGGGGCAATATGCCGCTCAATGAATTGATAAATGAACTGATTCCCGACGACAGTTCACGAGCGAATTACAGCAAGTTAACCGGTGTTACACCTCAGGAAAAATAATTTAACAACCCCCTAATCAGGAGCAAAGCCATGGCAGAAAGCATACACGACAAGTTAAAGAGAGTGAGATC
>CBFGPN010000247.1:0-4519 GCA_965650675.1 uncultured Cellvibrio sp. | reverse complement strand
GCGGATCAACAACTGAAAATATCGCAACAACATCTATTGAATAAAAAGAAACAGGCTTTTCAAAGCGCTGTTCGTGTATTAAACACGTTAAGTCCGCTTAAAACATTGGATAGAGGTTACGCATTGGTAACACATGAGGGAACACAAATACCGATTACATCCAGCAAACAAATTAAAACAGGCAATCAATTAACGACCCGTGTTGCCGAGGGCGAATTTACTTGCGAAGTCACGAAAATCATTCGTTAGTTTTGTTGGCTCTACTTGATAGCCCAGTTATCAATATAGGTTTCGTTGTAACCAACTCAAATAGAAAGGTATCTCTAAATAGCAGTCACATAATGTCAAAAGGGTGATCTATGAAGGTAAACAGTTTATTGTTGTATAGCCCGAGTGCGGGTGAAACTTTATATTTGAAGATAGTTGCGGTTGTAACAGTTATCTTGATTGCGTGTCTACACTATGCCGCCGGGCCCCTATTTGAATTCCATCTATTCTTTTTCATTCCAATTGTGATTGCTTCCTGGTTCACTAATAAGTATTTCAGCTACTTTATCATAAGCTTGGTCATTATTTCATGGACACTGGGTGATTACCTGATTGCCAGCGAGACGCTGCTGCCTATTGCCTTTTTTTTCAACGCATTGATGCATGCGTTTATTCTAATCTATGTAAACCATTTGCTCACTTATATTCGAACGCTTTTACAAAAAGAAGCGCAGATGGCGAGAGAAGACGCCCTAACACAAATTCTAAATCGGCGTGGTTTTTTTGAGTATGGCGAAACTGCCATTTCTACAGCCAATCGCTACAAATTACCTGTAACCATTATTTTTATTGATCTGGATGAATTTAAATCAATAAATGACACATTGGGGCACAAGATTGGCGACCAACTTTTATACCAAACGGCAAAAGTGCTGAAAGAAAACATACGTAAGTCAGATGTTGCAGGTCGCTTGGGGGGAGATGAATTTTGTCTTGTCCTTTTAAATATCAATAGTTCACAAGCCTTGGAATTCTCGGAGAATTTGCGAAATAGATTAAAAGAATGCATGAATCATCATAATTGGAACACCACATTCAGTATGGGAATTGTGAGCTATAACACTGTTCCAGATGACTTTCAGGAAATCATCCAGGAAGCCGACAAGTTAATGTACCAGGTCAAGAATAAAGGAAGAAATGGTTTTCTACATTCTTCATATCCTTAGACTGGATCTCTTTGTAATCTCATAAAAATTCTCATTTCGTGTTTATAAATGGGCAAAATAAGTCGTCAACTTTTCCCGAACAAATCATCTCGTCCGGTTTTACAGATAGTCTTCACCAAAGGATGAGTCAGTTGTCGTTCGGTGGTAATAACGTAAACTTGCTCGGTGACTGATTCTACATCCGCCAATTTAATCACTTGGTATTGTCTGCACACATCTTCTGCAATCGCAGCGGGCGCAAAGAATATTCCCTCACCGGCTTGACCAAAGGCTTTCATCAGGGCGCTATCATCAAATTCACCTTTGATTTGTGGATGCAGATTTTCTTGTGCCAACCAATTATTGATTTTAATGCGCACGGCTGCGTCTTCACCTATCAGTAACAAAGGTGCTTGATTTAATGATGCCGGAAATTTTGGTTTTAATTTTTTTACCAGCGCCGCTGTACCAAAAAGCGACATAGGACTTTCACCAATCAAGTGATTAAAACCTTTCACGTGTAAATTCGTTGGCATGGGTTTATCGGCGATAATTAAATCCAAACGATGAATAGATAATTCGGACAACAAAGACAACATGCGCCCTTCCCTGCAAATTAATTTTATCGGTTCATCCGCATTGTAGGCGGGCTCCAATAAGCGATGCGCAATCGATTTGGAAACCGAATCGGCCAAGCCCACTCGCAACGGCAAGGCTTTTTTGTTGCGATGATCCTGAATGATTTCCAGCAACTCATCACCGATTGAAAAAATTTCATCGGCATAACTCAATACCCGTCGCCCGGCATCGGTTAGCTCCAGATTGCGCCCGGATTTTCGAAATAACTCCACGCCCAATGATTGGGCAAACTCGGTTAACTGGCCACTAATTGATTGCGGCGTGAGGTAAAGCTGCTCAGCTGCCTTGGCAATGCTGCCCGTTTTGGCTACTGCCCAAAAGTAACGTAAATGTTTGTAATTAAGTGTTGCCATATCAACTCACGCTTTTGTAAACATCGGTTTTTTCGAAGTATATAACAAGAACATTCGATTTGTTGGATGTTTGAATTCTGCCGTAGTATCCCCATGTCATCAACAACGTGAGGGCAATCCGATGCAAATCCAGATTCACACTCATCAATTTGATCTGACGGACGCAATCAAAGGATACATAGAGCAACGGGCAGCCTTTGCTTTGGGTTGGAACCCGGATGGATTGCTAAAAATTAATCTTCGGCGCGCCAATAGCAACGGATCACGCGGCGCTATGGATAAATGCTGCCAGATCACTCTGAGATTCAAGGGAAAAAAAGATTTGGTCGTGGAAGACACACAAACAGATTTGTATCTGGCAATTGACCGGGCGTTGGAACGCGCATCGCGCAGCCTTGCCCGGCAACTAGCAAGACAACAGGAAATTCACCATCAGCGATTCCCGCTGGTAAATGACAAGCAGGATGCAAAGAGTGTTCGCTTGTTGTAAGCATTCACCCAATTTATTTCGGAGGCACATTACTTATGAAACGTATATTTTTATTTTTGGCAACCAACGTTGCGATTGTGTTGGTTTTGTCATTAACCATGCGCATTTTGGGTGTTGAACCCTATTTAAATGCCAATGGTTTGAATCTCACCTCGCTGTTAATCTTTGCAGCGGTGATGGGTTTTGGTGGTTCATTTATTTCGCTCGCTATTTCCAAATGGATGGCCAAAACCACCATGGGCGTGCAAGTGATTACTGAACCGGCGAATCACCATGAACGCTGGCTGGTCGAAACGGTGGCACGTTATGCGCAGGAAGCGCGTATCGGCATGCCGGAAGTGGGCGTCTTTAACTCACCTGAGCCCAATGCATTCGCAACAGGCATGAATAAAAACAATGCGCTGGTTGCTGTTTCTACCGGTTTGCTGCAAAGCATGACCAAAGAAGAGGCGGAAGCTGTGCTGGGACACGAAGTTGCACACATTGCTAATGGTGATATGGTGACCATGGGTTTGATTCAAGGTGTAGTAAACACTTTCGTGATTTTCTTCGCGCGAATTATCGGCAACTTTGTTGATAAAGTTATCTTCAAGAATGAAGAAGGTCATGGACCCGCATTTTGGGTGACCAGTATTGTTGCGGAACTGGTATTGGGTATACTCGCTTCGATCATCGTTATGTGGTTCTCACGTCAACGTGAATTCCGTGCTGATCATGGTGGTGCTTATCTGGCGGGTAGACAAAATATGATTGCTGCTTTACAACGTTTGCAATCATTACATCCGCAACCCTTGCCCGATAATATGGCAGCATTTGGTATTGCCGGTGGTGGCGGTTTGGCGAAATTGTTTATGACTCACCCACCATTGGAAGAACGTATTGCACGTTTGCAACAAGGTTAATAACATTTGATTCTAGGAGGAGGCGACCCAAGTGGTCGCCTTTTTTTGTAAATTATTTAGTAGAAAATTAATTAGTTCGGGAGTTGGTTGTGACAATACTTATGTTTATCGCAGGCTTGGTACTGCTGGTTGTGGGCGCCGATATTCTGGTGCGCGGCGCTTCAAAATTTGCCATGTCATTTGGCATATCACCTTTGGTGGTAGGTTTAACCATTGTCGCTTTCGGAACCAGCGCACCGGAGATGGCGGTATCAGTCGGTGCGGTATTACAAAATCAAACGGATATTGCGATAGGCAATGTGGTCGGCAGTAACATTTTTAATATTTTATTTATTCTCGGTATTTCTGCGTTGATTACACCTTTAATAGTCAACGCACAAATTATTCGCCAGGAAGTACCAATCATGATTGGTGCCTCACTGTTGCTGTTGGCGATTACTATGGATGGCACTCTGACCTGGTTTGATGGAGCGATTTTATTTTCATTATTAATCGCTTACACAGGCTTTTTGATTTATCAATCGCGTCGCGAATCAGCCGCTATTAACGCGGAATATTCCAGCGAAATTGAAAGCCATTCGTCATGGGACAACAGCAAGGTCGTACAAATTTTATTGATTGTCGGTGGTTTGGTGTTGTTAGTGTTGGGATCAAAATGGTTGGTGAGTTCATCCGTTATATTTGCAAAACAATTAGGTGTGAGTGATTTGGTTATTGGTTTAACCATTGTTGCGGCGGGCACTTCCATGCCGGAAGTGGCGACCTCAATTGTTGCCGCCATCAAAGGTCAACGTGACATTGCCGTGGGTAATGTGATTGGCAGCAACACTTTTAATATTTTGGGATGCCTGGGTTTATCATCAATTGCGTCCGGCAGTCTGGGTTTAAGCATTTCAGACAATGTGATTAATTTTGATTTGTGGATCATGATTGCGGTCGCGA
>CBFGPN010000246.1:0-4543 GCA_965650675.1 uncultured Cellvibrio sp. | reverse complement strand
AATTCTTCAGGGTGAAAAGGTTTGGTCAGGTAATCATCTGCACCGGCTTCAAGCCCCTCAACTTTATCCTGCCAATTGCTGCGTGCAGTTAACACTAATATCGGAAAGTTACGTGATTTTGCACGTAATTGGCGAATAACTTCTGTGCCTTCCAATAGAGGCAAGCCCAAATCAATAATCGCCAAATCATAATCATACTCAGTGCCGAGAAATAATCCATCGCGACCGTCAGCTGCACTGTCACAGGCATATTTTTCATGTTCTATCAGTGAAACGATTTGTTCTCGCAATGCTGTTTCGTCTTCAATAACAAGAATACGCATATTCGGAATCCCTATTCAGAAAGTTTGGATAAAAGCCCTGTATTGGCATCCACATAAATAGTTTTCATGTGGCCATTTTTTAACATTTTTACACCGTAAACCGGATTTTCTGCATTACTTTCCAAAAGTGTGACACTCATAACCTGACCGGCAAATTTTTTTTCAACCAGCTCGGCAGCATCTGCTGCGGTTAATTTGGGTGCCGTAGATTTGGCTGCCTGTGAGCTGATGTAAGTGTTGGTTTCAGCAGGAGCTTCACCAGTTATTTGATCTGGTAGAAGCAATTCATCAGCCTGAGCTGCTAAAGAAATAATGAAAACAAAAAACAATGTGAGTATTCGCATAAATCATCCGCAGATTCAAAGACGAGATGGGCGCCCGGCACACTATCCTTCGAACCGGGACAAAGGTCAATCGCCAGACTGCCAATCAGTGAATATCAATACGAATTGAAGTGCCAGGGTGACGTGCGGACTCAGTGTAATAAGTGCGCCCGTTGTAGTCATAACCTACGTTATAGCCCACCAATTCACGACGATATTCAGTGCGGTAGCCGGTACTGCAAACCTCCCGATCTTCGTAGTAGGTTTTACCGCCGGAAGCTGCAATTGATTGGCCTATGCTGGCACCAGCCAGGCCCGCGAACAAGGCATCATGTCTGCCACCGACTTCATGCCCTATTGCCGCACCAATGACACCACCGACTATAGCGCCAGTTGCTGAATCCCGTCTGTTTGCCGCGCGATACCCGACTCTTTCCACACCGCAATTTTCATAAGGTACATCAACCGCAACTTCACGATAAATAGGTCGGGATGATACAACTCGGGCATAAACTACCGGACGTTCATAAACAACTACAGTGCGTTCATGATGGTGGTGGTGATGGCGATGTTTGTGATGATGACCATGTTTGTGATGACTGTGCCCACGATCTGCCAATGCCACAGAGGATGTCATCAATCCAATACAGGTAAGCAGAGTAGCGATTAATAATTTCATTTGTAGCCTCCAAAAGGAATGTCATCAGGACAGTGCCAGATTATTCCTGCAAGGCTGAATAGGAACTGAAATAAAGCTGTGACTTATTCCTCATATTCTGCTTCACGAATCACCGCTAAAAACTCTTCGCCAAAACGTTTTAATTTACTTTCGCCAACACCGGTGATGTTGCGCAATTGTTCGGGAGTCAGTGGGCGGAATTCGAGCATTTCACGTAATGTCGTATCGTGAAATATCACATAAGGGGGAACACTATGTTCTTCGGCGAGGCGTTTGCGACATGCGCGCAATGCATTCCAGAGTGATTGATCTTCGGCTTCGATAGAATCGGAAATATTGGCACGGCGTGGTGACGTGACGGCGATTTTGATATCGCGCCGTAAATAAATTTTTTCTTCGCCGCGTAAATAAACGCGACAGGATTCATTCAATAACAAACCGCCAAAACCATCGCTGTTTACGTCCAATAATCCACGAGCGACTAATTGACGAAAAATGGATTTCCATTCGTCAGCGCTGAGATGTTTGCCTATATCGTAGGTGGATAATTTGTTGTGACCAAATTGCAGAATTTTTTCATTATTACTGCCGCGTAATACATCAATAATATGTCCCGCACCAAAACGTTGACCGGTACGATATACACAAGAAAGCGCCATTTGCACTGCCTGGGTTGCATCCCAGGTTTCAGGTGCATTCAAACAACAATCGCAATTGCCACAGGGTTGCGCCAAATGTTCACCAAAATATCGCAACAGACTTTGTCTGCGACAACTGGTGATTTCACACAAACCCAGCATGGCGTTCAGCCTTTGTTGTTCATTGCGTTTGAATTCTTCACTGCCTTCGGATTGCGCCATCATTTGTCGCAGTTTGACTACATCTTCCAGCCCATAAAGTAATAAACCAATTGCAGGTTCACCATCACGACCGGCCCGGCCTGTTTCCTGATAATAAGCTTCAATACTTTTGGGTAAATCCAGATGTGCAACAAAACGCACATCGGGTTTATCTATGCCCATACCAAACGCAATAGTAGCCACCATAATAATATTGTCTTCACGTAAAAAACGTTCCTGGTTTTTCTGGCGAATTTGCGATGACAAACCGGCGTGATAGGGTAAGGCGGTAAAACCTTCATGGCTTAGCCATTCGGCAATTTGATCCACTTTATTGCGCGATAAACAATAAACAATTCCGGAATTACCTGCCTGTTCTTCACGCAAGAATCGCATCAATTGAATTTTCGGATTATTTTTTTGGGTAATGCGATATTGAATATTGGGACGATCAAAACCGCTGATAAATTGTTGTGCATTTTGTAATTGCAATCGCAGGATAATTTCATCGCGTGTGCGAATGTCGGCTGTGGCCGTTAACGCGATCCGTGGCACATTCGGAAATTCCCGGTGCAACAGTTCCAGCTTTAAATAATCCGAACGGAAATCATGTCCCCACTGTGAAACACAGTGGGCTTCATCAATCGCAAATAACGAAATCTTGATTTGATGAAACAGCTCCAGAGTTCGTGGTTGAATCAGTCGTTCAGGTGCAACATAAAGTAAATCCAATTCACCGCGCTCCAATGCCAATTCGATCTGCCAGGCTTCTTGTGCCGATAAAGACGAATTTAAAAATCCTGCACGCACACCTAATTCACGCAAAGCACTGACTTGGTCCTGCATCAAGGCAATTAACGGCGAAATCACAATGCCAACGCCTTCACGAACCAGCGCTGGAATTTGATAGCAAAGAGATTTGCCACCACCGGTTGGCATCAACACCAGCGCGTCATGACCTTGCACCAATGCATCAATCACCGCCGCCTGCGGACCACGAAATTCGTGATAACCAAATACGGAATTTAATATTGAGAGGGGAGTTTTCATTGACAATTTCCTTAACAATCCATGTCCATTAAAAGATGGCGAGTATATCCAACTGGCGCCATTAGCCCAAAAAGATTATATTCAACCAAAAGGTTGACAATCAATTTTTGCGAGAGGATACTTAACCAAATGGTAAACAATCAATCCGAACAACTGGATGCCGTGTTTCATGCTCTGTCCGACCCCACAAGGCGGGCGATGATTTCGCGGCTGGCGGAAGCGCCCTGTGGTATCACCGAGCTGGCGGCGCCCTTTGATATGACGCTGGCGGCTGTGTCCAAACATATCAAAGTGTTGGAGGCAGCCGGTCTGGTGCGACGCAATATTCAAGGGCGCAACCACACTTGCGAGCTGGACGCTCGACCCATGTTGGGTGGCATTGAATGGTTGCGCCATTACGAACAATTCTGGAACCAACGGTTGGATGCATTGACGGCTGCCTTACTGGCAGAGGATCAAGCAAAACAGGATCGACAATAAATTCATCCGCCGCGCGACAGAATTTTTTAAAACCTTACGGAGACAATCATGGTTAACATTATTCATCGCATCGGCATTAAAGCATCACCCGAAAAAGTAATTGCCGCCTTATCCAGCATTTCCGGTTTAGCTAATTGGTGGACCAATGAAGTCAGTGGCGATACCAATATAGGCGGCAAGATTGAATTTATTTTTCGTGCATCCAATGGCGATGTCAAAGGCAGCATGTTGATGCAAGTGGAAGAGACTAATTCCAATTGCGTTCGCTGGCGTTGTGTGGATGGCCCCGCTGAATGGATCGACACCGAAATTAATTTCGAATTGTCGCAACAAGATGATCAAACCATTTTACTTTTCAGTCACAAAAATTGGCGCGAAGCGGTGGAATTTACCGCGCATTGCAGCATGAAATGGGCAACATTTTTATTAAGCCTGCGCGATTATGTTGAAACAGGCAAAGGCAAACCTTCACCTAACGATGTAAAAATTGATAACTGGAATTAAGGAGTTTGCAATGAACGATTATGGTGTATTAACCGCGCCGGATACTTTACGCATCGAACGTTTATTACCTGGCCCCATCGAACGTGTGTGGCAATATTTAACTGATTCCGACAAACGCGCAAAATGGCTGGCTGTCGGCGGTGTTGAACAAAAAGTCGGTGGCAAAGTTGACCACACATTTCGCAATTCCGAACTCTCACCTGAGAATGATATTCCACCACCCAAATATTCTGACTGCGCCGGCGACGTGCCCATGCTCGGCAAAGTCACCGCTTGCAAGCCGTTACAACTTTTAAGTTACATTTGGAATGCAGGTTCGGAAGAAGAATCGGAAGTCAGCTTCGA
>CBFGPN010000245.1:0-4752 GCA_965650675.1 uncultured Cellvibrio sp. | reverse complement strand
GCCTTCAAGTGTCGATTGATAGTAAAGCCGTAACCATCCTTGATTATCAATAAACGCCTGGTTGATTTTCATTTTGATTGAAAAAACCGCTCCCTGATAAAATTCAGCTTGAGCCAAACTGGTTGATACAAATAAGGGATCTAATTCTATAGGCTCAATCAAAATTCCATCTTGTGTGTATCGGATGCTGTCTGGCTTTGAGCTTGTCCAATTTTTATCAACAGGCAAAATGATATTTTTTTTCGGAATAATCTCCCCGTAGACAGGAGCGGAAGGTTTCAGGTAGTGGTATCCCCAAAAACTGGCCAACAGGAAAACAATGACACTGGCTATCTTCCACAGGTGATTGCTGCTTGTTTTTTTGTTTGCAATTGTTTCCGGTTGATTGTGATTTTGTTGCGTTGGTGTATTCGTATTTTCTGACTGGGTGACCGGATTAAATACTATGGGTTCAACTTCCAGTTTAAAACCCTTGGTATGAACAGTTTTGATATAGGAGGTGTTGGCATCATAAGTTGACAGAAGTTGGCGCAGCAGGGAAATTTGTCGCGATAGTGCCCACTCAGTAACATCATCCTCTGGCCAGAGTTGTTGGGTGAGTTCATTTTTGCTGACAGTTTTAGGATAGGCCTCAGCCAAAATAGCCAAGAGCTGGGTAGCCCGCGAATGAGTCGATACCACTTCTTTGGATGACGCGAGTAACACGATTTCTTTCTCTGTATCTAAAACAAATAATCCAATCGAGTAAAGCATAAAGTGGTGCCGTTAAATGTATTGGGACTGGTTGATGTTTTTATTCTAGCGCTGTGGCGTTTATTTATAAAATTAACTTTCTGTGATTGAGCGTGCATTCTTCGGAGGAGAAGTTTGTCACAAATTTAATTTTTAATGGGGTTTGTCTGGTTTTCTCCAATTTGGTCAGGTCGATATGTTATTTCATACCACCTAAAAAAATCCCCTCACAAGGAGGGGATTCAGTTTTATTTCTTCTTCATCGCCTGTTGCAACAAAGCCCCCAGGCTTCCGGTTGCAGCGGGTGCAGGATTATTTCGCTGCGCTGCGCGTTGTTGATTTTGCGAAGGTGAGCGTTCACCTCCTTTTTTTGATTCCACTTTTTCACCGGGTGTGTCATCCAGTCGTAGTGACAACGCAATACGTTTGCGCGCAACATCCACTTCCATCACTTTGGCTTTCACTATGTCACCGGCTTTCACAGCTTCGCGTGGGTCTTTAATAAAATTGTGTGACAGTGCGGAGATGTGTACCAGGCCGTCTTGATGCACGCCTATGTCAACAAACGCACCGAAATTGGTGACGTTGGTGACAGTGCCCTCAAGGATCATGCCCAATTTCAAATCGGTAATATCATCGACACCATCCTGAAATTGTGCGGTTTTAAATTCAGGGCGTGGATCGCGGCCGGGTTTGTCCAATTCTTTGATGATGTCAGTGACTGTGGGCACACCGAATTTTTCATCAACATAATCAGCCGCTTTTAATCCGCGCAAGAAAGATGAATCACCGATTAAACCTTTTATATCGCGTGCGTTTTTCTCGGCGATTTTTTCAACTATGGAATAAGATTCAGGATGCACAGCTGACGCATCGAGCGGATTGTTACCGCCTGCAACACGTAAAAATCCCGCTGCTTGTTCAAAAGTTTTTTCACCAAAACGCGGGACTTTTTTCAGTGCCGCGCGTGAATTAAAGGCTCCGTTTTGATTGCGGAATTCAACAATATTATTCGCCAGTGTGGTGTTCAGGCCCGAGACGCGTGCGAGCAATGCGGCGGATGCTGTATTGACTTCAACACCTACCGCGTTCACACAGTCTTCAACCACTGCATCGAGTGAACGTGCCAATTGTGATTGCGATACATCGTGTTGGTATTGACCAACGCCGATGGATTTGGGATCAATCTTCACCAATTCAGCAAGTGGATCTTGCAGACGGCGTGCAATGGAAATGGCACCACGAATGGTCACATCCAAATCCGGAAATTCTTTGGCGGCATATTCGGACGCAGAATAAACAGAGGCACCGGCTTCACTCACAATCACTGTGCTGGCTTTAATATCGCTGTGTTTTTTCAATACATCTTTGGCGAATTTTTCAGTTTCACGCGATGCAGTTCCGTTGCCAATCGCAATCAGGCCCACATTATGTTTTTTGCAGAGATGAACCAGAATGGCTTCGGATTCCGCAATTTTATTTAACGGTGGAGTAGGGTACATCACACAATGATCAACCACTTTACCGGTTGCATCGACTACGGCGACTTTCACTCCGGTACGCATTCCGGGATCCAGACCGATTGTGGCTTTTTGACCGGCGGGTGCGGCGAGTAATAAATCTTTCAGGTTGGATGCAAATACTTTTATCGCTTCTACTTCTGCTTTTTCGCGCAACTCGCCAAGTAAATCGGTTTCCAGATGGGTGAGTAATTTGACTCGCCAGGTCCAGCGTACAACCTCTGCTAACCAACCATCGGCAGCGCGACCCTTATCTTTAATTTGCCAGTGATCAGCGATCATGGCTTCACAGGGATGACTGGTTTTGTTTTCTTCATCACCCACTTTAAACGTGATAGTCAGAACACCTTCGTTACGGCCACGGAACATGGCCAATGCGCGATGTGATGGTACGGATTTGAACGGTTCATCGTGTTCAAAATAATCGCGGAATTTTTGCACTTCTTGCGACACATCGGTAATTTTTTCAGCAACACCACGTGCAGAGAGCGTAGCTTCCTGTTGTAAAAACAAACGCAAGCGACCGAGCAATTCAGCATCTTCACTGAATTTTTCCATCAAAATATATTTGGCACCATCGAGTGCTGATTTCACGTCATTGATATTGTGTTCAGCGTTGAAATATTTCGCGGCTTCAATTTCCGGTGCGAGTGTTGGGTCAGCCAACAAACTTTCAGCCAAAGGTTCGAGGCCCGCTTCTTTCGCGATTTGGCCTTTGGTGCGACGTTTGGGTTTGTAGGGCAGATACAAATCTTCAAGACGATTTTTGGTATCGGCGATTTGTATTTCGTGTTCGAGTTCCGGCGTCAGTTTGTTTTGTTCGGCGATAGATTTGAGAATCGCGGCGCGTCTTTCTTCCAGCTCACGCAAGTAACGTAATCTTTCTTCCAATGTACGCATTTGCGAATCGTCCAAACCGCCGGTGACTTCTTTACGGTAACGGGAAATAAAGGGTACGGTTGCACCTT
Source organism: uncultured Cellvibrio sp. (assembly GCA_965650675.1). Taxonomy (GTDB): domain Bacteria; phylum Pseudomonadota; class Gammaproteobacteria; order Pseudomonadales; family Cellvibrionaceae; genus Cellvibrio. The sequence continues at coordinate 1,532 of CBFGPN010000245.1, read as the reverse complement.
CATCCAACAGGCCGACTGCGGCACTCACTTGTTGTTCCTGAACGTTTAATTCATCGGCAATACGCTTGGCAATACTGGGTAGGGTCATAATTATCTCGTCAATAACCTTTTGGAAAAGTCCGCCATTATCCCCGAAAAGTAATCCTTCGCCAGACTTGTAATTTGTCGGGATTTGAGGTTTTGGAAAGACCCTCCCTAGCCCTCCCCTTGCCAAGGGAGGGGACAAGTTCCTCCCCCTGGCAAGGGGGAGGTTAGGAGGGGGTCATTTCGCCACAAAAGAAAAATAATCTATCGACTGAATCCAGAACCCCATTCATCCGTGTCTGAGTTGATGAATACACGAATTGTTACCCACACGAGGATTCCCCCATGTTAGCTCGCAGCTTCTTCTCTATTATTTGTTTATGTTTTTCATCTTTTTCTTTGGCGGAAGTCATAGTTAAAGAATATCCGGTAAAAGATTTTTCAGAATTGGTCGTCACTAGTGGAATAGCGGTTGATATTTCACAAACCGGTGAGGAATATTTACGCATAGAAGCGGAAAAGTCAGTGTTTGACATGATCAAGGTGGATCAAACGGGTAAAAAAGTCAGCATATGGGTCAAGAATAGTTGGAAGGTCAGCGATTGGTTCAAGGATGACCATGATTATGGTCGAATAAAAGTTACAGTGAAGGTGAAAAACCTGAATTATCTTGATATTTCCGGTGCGGTTCAGGCCAAAGTGGGTGACCTTAAATCCGATACATTTTATTTAAATGCCAGCGGTGCAGCTCAAGGGGATTTTTCGGTGTTGAATGCGGTGAACCTGAAAGTGGATTTATCCGGTGCGGCTAATGCACGTTTTCAAACTTTGAATAGCAAGGAACAATATTTTGGTTTATCCGGTGCGGCCAATATGGATGTTAACTCAGAGAGTAATGCTGAAATCGTCAAGGTAGATGCCAGTGGTGCCAGCAATATGCGTGCAAAAAAATTAATCACCAAATCAGCCGATCTGGAAGCATCGGGTGCATCTCATATTGATTTGAGTGTGACGGAACAGCTCAATGCACAAGCATCGGGCGCATCCCATATTAATTATGTCGGCGGCCCCAAAGCCAAAACCGATGCATCAGGTGCAAGTAATATTAATGGGCATTCAAATGATTAAGGAATCTTGATGAAAAATTTTATTGCGGGTCTGTTTATTGTGTTGATTGCAGGATCGGTGAGTGCGAATGAAATCAAATCGCCACTGGATGTTGTTAATCAGCGTATGCATGCCTACAACCAACATGATTTGAAACAATTTCTTGCGACTTATCATGAAAATGTTCAGGTTTATACATATCCGGACAACCGTTTGGCTGAAGGCAAAGAGCATCTGCAATCGATTTTTGAGCCGATGTTAAAAGAAGGAAAAGTGAAAGTTAAAATTCATCATCAAATTCAAAAAGACTCTTATGTCATTAACCATGAAACGGTAATTTACGGCACCACAGAGACTGAATATGTATCGGTATATAAAGTCGAGAATGGATTAATTACCGA
>CBFGPN010000244.1:0-4812 GCA_965650675.1 uncultured Cellvibrio sp. | reverse complement strand
ACATAGGCAGGAAAAAAGTGGCCGCGGATAAATTACGTCTGCTGTTGCGATTCGAAATACTTAATAACAAAGCCGCGATTCGTTCTTCTGCACTGCTTTTGCTCAAGAGCGTAATGACTTGATGATCCTGAGTAATTTCGCGGCTCATAAGTTGAAAAAAATTTCTTTGTAAAGATGGTATCTTCAAGCTCAGTTCTTCCATTCTGTTGAAAGGAATTTCGCAAACTGATGCGGTTTCCAACGCGATTACCGAGTTGGTGTAGTAGCCATTGGCAATACCATCCATACCAACCACTTCACCGGGTAAATAAAATCCGGTGACTTGTTCTTCACCTTTGTCGCTGATACTTAAGGCTTTAACGGCACCGGAACGAATGGCATACACAGAATCAAATTTGTCACTGGCTCTGTATAGGTAATCCCCTTTTTGCAGAGGTTTTCCGCGTTGAACTATCTGGTTTAGTTTTTCCACATCATCAATATGCAAACTGATGGGCAGGCAAATAGTGTTGAGCCGACAATTCCCACAGCTGACTTTGCGGTCATGCGGGCAAATATTATCGGGGTTAAAAGGTTGATTCGCATTCATAGCAAATTCCAATGCGTGGGTGTCTTTGGGGATTGTTGCAGCTTTGTGCTTTGGGGTAAATAGTTGATCAGAAACAAAAAAGCCGTTGAGTTTGCAATCAACGGCTATATGAGGTTTTTTTCAGGGGATCTATTTATCTTTGGCGCAACCTTTTTCACCCTCTGCCATTTTTTCGAGTCGGACATTGGTAATACTGAGAGTAAATTTGTCGCTGGTTGAAATAGTGAAAGGGCCGTTGATTTTACTCAGGTCAAAATTGTCACTCTTGAAACAGTTGAGCGGAATGGGCAGGGAAAACCATTCGCCTTGTTTCATGGATTTAATCATCTTGTTTATTTTGATTTCGGCACGGCAGGGGTAACCACAATCCATACCTATCTTGACATCTGCTTTGGGTTTTTCATCAATTCGCATATCAATGGTGAGTGAAACTGCATCCTTGTATTTTGAAAGATCGATATTGCTTCCATAAATCGAGAAACTTCCTTGCTTGGATTTTTTGTGCCAGGTCAGTTGAATGGCATCAGCTGAATCCTTGAAACTAACGGGTTTAACCGATATAGCACCACCTGTGGAGGTTCCTTCCCGTCCTGAAACAGAAAGAGACCAATTGTCGGGATCACCCAAACTGATACCTCGATTCAGGGGTTCACCTTTGTACATATAGATATAGTTTGGGTTGAGTTGAGAATCTGCCTGGGCAAAAATTGCTTGTGTAAACAGGGAAGAACCAATCAATAAAACCAAAGCGGGTTTAAAAACAGATGAGCGTTTCATAGTGGGTTAGCCTCAAAAATTATTGTTATTAACCGAGTAATTCGGAGCCAACATTTTGAACCTGTTTTTCACAAAGTCAATTGTACTATTTATCGGTTGATACGAAATTTACACCATTCAATGTCAGTCGGTACGCTTCTTGCGATGAGGGATATAACGTTTAATAACCGTCAAGAAATCGACATTATGGCTTTACCGACTTTTTCACAGTTAAACAATATTCAAGGAAAATCTGCTCTGGCTTCAATCGGTGGGGCAGGGCGTGGAAATTTGGGCATTCCTTTGTTGTTATTGATGTTGTTGGCGATGATCATATTGCCAATTCCCGCCTTTCTTTTGGATATTTTCTTTACCTTCAACATTGCGTTATCACTGGTGGTATTACTGGTCAGTGTGTATGCCCTGAGACCGCTGGATTTTGCTGCCTTCCCCACCATTTTGTTGATCGCTACTCTGTTGCGTCTGGGTTTGAACGTGGCTTCGACGCGCGTCATTTTATTGGAAGGTCATGAGGGCGGTGATGCCGCCGGTAAAGTCGTTGAAGCCTTTGGTCATGTAGTGATTGGCGGTAATTACGCGGTGGGTGTGGTGGTGTTTGTGATTTTGATGATCATCAATTTTGTTGTGGTGACCAAGGGTGCCGGACGTATTTCGGAAGTGAGCGCCCGATTTACTTTGGATGCCATGCCAGGCAAACAAATGGCGATTGATGCTGATTTGAATGCTGGATTGATTGATCAGGACACAGCCCGTGCACGCCGTAAGGAAGTTGCAGCCGAAGCCGATTTTTATGGTTCTATGGATGGTGCCAGCAAGTTTGTTCGTGGTGATGCGATTGCGGGCATCATGATTATGTTTATTAATGTATTTGGTGGTTTGGGTATAGGGATGATCCAGCACAATCTTGAGTTTTCCGATGCCATGGAAAAGTACACCCTGTTAACTATTGGCGATGGCCTGGTGGCACAGATTCCTTCGCTCCTGTTGTCAGTCGCCTCGGCCATTCTGGTTACTCGTGTGAATACTTCCCAGGATATGGGCGCGCAGATGGTAAGCCAGATGTTCACCTCGCCCAAAGCTTTAGCTATTTCCTCTATCATCATGTTAATTATAGGAATTATCCCCGGGATGCCGCATGTGGCTTTTCTGGGGTTGGGCACAATTTGTGCGGCATTGGCTTATTACATTTTCTGGAAACAACAACAGCCGGAAGTGGTTGAGCAAAACCAATATATTCCAGCGGGAAGTGGTATGGCTGACTTCGCTCCACCAATGGGTTCAACCACTATATCCCCGCCGCGTACACCACCTGCTTTACCGTCTGCCAGCCCTGAACCTGCCAGTGAACTCAGTTGGGACGATGTCCAGCCTGTTGATGTGATTGGCCTTGAAGTGGGTTATCGCTTGATCCCTATGGTCGATAAAAATCAGGGTGGAGAGTTGCTTGGACGAATTAAAGGGGTGCGTAAAAAATTATCGCAAGACATGGGGTTCCTGATTCCTTCTGTGCATATTCGCGACAATCTGGATTTGATGCCAACAGGTTACAGAATCAGTTTGATGGGAGTAGCCGTGGCGGAAGCAGATGTTTACCCCGACAAGGAATTGGCGATTAACCCGGGTCAAGTGTTCGGTAATCTGGAAGGTGTGAAAACCAAAGATCCTGCATTTGGGTTGGATGCCATCTGGATCAATGCCAGCCTCAAAGAACAAGCCCAAACTCTGGGGTATACGGTGGTGGATGCCAGCACGGTTGTGGCGACCCATTTGAACCAGATTCTGCAGGAACACACACATGAATTGCTGGGGCATGAGGATGTACAGAAATTACTGGATATGTTGGCCAAATCGTCACCCAAACTGGTTGAGGAACTGGTTCCGGGTACGCTGAGCCTGAATATGTTCCATAAGGTATTGCAAAACCTGCTCAGGGAAAGGGTGCCTATTCGCGATATTCGTTCAATTGCAGAAGCTTTGACGGGTAATAATTCCCGTAGTCAGGATCCCGTCGCATTGACCTCTCTGGCGCGCGTGGCGTTAAGTCGCCAAATCGTGCAAGCCATTGTTGGCAAAGGACAAAATATACCTGTCATCAGCCTTGAGCCCTCACTGGAACAATTATTGCTGAATAGCGTTCAACAGGCACAAAAAGCTGGCGCGGATGACAGTGCATTCATAGAACCCGGTTTAGCCGAGCGGTTACAGCAGTCACTGATTAACGCCGCTGAAAAACAGGAAATGGCAGGCAAACCACTGGTGCTTTTAGTCGCCGCTCCACTGAGATTTATGCTGGCTCGTTTTGTTCGTCATTCGGTACCGGATATGAAAGTCCTGGCTTACACAGAAATACCGGACAACAAGCAAATCAGCATTGATGCGTCTGTGGGGGGATAGCGCCCTCACCCTGGCCTCTCCAGAGGGAGAGGGGATAAAAGTACTTCGTAGTGAGTAAGTAATTCGCAAGCAGGGAGTTATTCCCTCTCCTTCCGGGAGAGGGCCAGTGAGAGTGAATAGTTTTTTAACCGAGGAGTCCATCATGCAAGTTAAACGATTTATCGCCGCTGACATGCGTCGTGCACTGGAAATGGTTCGTCAGGACTTGGGGCCTGATGCAATTATTCTGTCCAGTAATCGTGTTCCCGAGGGTGTCGAATTGCTGACAACTCTGGGATCGGATTCCGAGTTGGCGCAATTGCAGCAGCAGCCCCTGGGTCGTCTCAATTCGGCTTCTGCGGCACCACTGCTAAGCGATGGCCAGTTTGCTGGCGGTTTGGCGCGAGCACTGGAACCTGATGCCAGAAGTCCGGTGTTAACCAAATTGCCAAATCATCCCAATGCCGGAAAAAGTGGTAAGGAATTGGCTGAAGAAATTGAGCGCGCACGCCAAAAAATGGTGATGACAAAAAAGGTGGAAGAATCTGCCAAAGAATTACTGATCGACAAAAATACAAAAGTGAATGCAGGCATTCCGCGTCGTTCACTTGACCCCACCCTAACCCTCCCCTTGTCAGGGGAGGGAATTGTTTCTCCCCCTGGCAAGGGGGAGGCTAGGAGGGGGTCAAGCGCCGCTGAACGTTATCCACTAATTGATGATAAATCCCTGGATTTTCCCGAAAACAATTCTGCACAAATTGCCGAGCTTCAAGCCGATATTGCCGATATGCGATTTTTGCTGGAACAACAGCTGGATCGATTAACCGGAATCACTACCCCAAAATCGGATTCACCTGTACTGAACAGTATTGTGCGACGTCTGGAACGATTGGGTTTACCTCAGGACGTTATTGGCAAGATTTCTGAAAAAGTACGCAAACACAAAACAGTCAATGAGGCCTGGCCAGACGCACTGGCGAATCTTGCACATCAATTGCCTATTCAGGGGCGAGACATTATTGATCAAGGCGGTGTGTTTGCGTTTGTCGGGCCAACCGGTGCAGGCAAAACCA
>CBFGPN010000243.1:0-4883 GCA_965650675.1 uncultured Cellvibrio sp. | reverse complement strand
TGGCATGTGAGCGAATGACGAAATCACCAAAGAATTCACGCGCAGACAAACGCTCGGTTTCATTAACACCTACTAATAATTTTTCAAGTGATTCCATTTCTTGCGGATTACTTAAAAAAAACACATGATCATTCACTTGAAATTTTTCTGTGTCCTGCAAAACCTGAGACTGTCCATTACGCAACAAACACAAGAGTTGTGATTTACCCGGGAAACGAATTTTTTTCAGAGGTTTATTTAATACCGGGCTATCATCCGCTAATTGATAACCAATAAATTCATGCCCTATTTCACCCGGCACCCCCAACTCCACCCGCTGCACACGGGAACTTTTCGATGGCACATTTAATTTTAATTTGCGTGCGACAGGCCCTACAGTCCACCCCTGAATAATCAACGACAGTATCACCATTACAAACGCAAGATTAAAAAAGAATTTCCAATTTTCAACACCTGCCATCCAGGGAAACATCGCCAATACAATCGGCACCGCACCACGCAAACCAACCCAACTGATAAAAGTTTTTTCCTGCCAGGAAAATTGAAATGGAATTAAAGAAAACCAAACGGCGACAGGACGTGCAACAAAAATCAATACTGCGCCCAAAACCAAAGCACTGATCCCATAATCCAACAATTCATGAGGCGAAACCAGAAGCCCCAACATCAAAAACAGACTGATTTGAGCAAGCCAGGCAAAACCATCGTGAAATCGTTGAATGTTATACAAACCACGCGACACACGATTACCGACGATCAAACCAGCGAGATACACAGCCAGAAATCCACTGGCCTGCACCACCGCAGCCAAACCAAAAATAAACACACCACCGAACAGGGCCAAGAGTGGGTATAACCCCGGACTCAGTGACAACCGCTGAATTCCTGCAACCAGAATCCGCCCGCCAACAATGCCAATAAATGCCCCAACTGCCATCTGCCAGACAAAATCACCCAGTAACCAAAAGCTGAATCCATCATGTGTTTTGACAACCAACTCCACCAATATCAAAGTCAAAAATACGGCCATTGGATCATTCAAGCCAGATTCAATTTCCAGTGCTGCACCCACACGGGCTTTAAGCGCCAAGCCCTGATTGGTCAGCACAGAAAAAACAGCAGCGGCATCGGTGGAGCCCACTATGGCACCCAACAACAACCCCTCCAGAATTGAAATATCCAAAATCCAGGAAGCCAATAAACCGCACACAACAACCGTAATGACTACGCCCAGTGTCGCGAGGGATAAAGCGGGCCGCAACCCCACACGAAATAACCCCATTTCTGTGCGCAGACCACCATCAAACAGTATTACCGCTAATGCCAGACTGCCCATGAAATAAGCAGCTTTTACATTTTCAAACTCGATTTTGAAAAAACCATCCTCACCCACCAACATTCCAATAATCAAAAACACCAATAACAGCGGCATTCCCATGCGTGGAGAAAGTGTTGTCGCCAAAATACTGACTACAAATAAAGCACCACCCAGGAAAATCAATTGGTTTAATGCGTCCAAAATCTGTACCTTTTTTATGTTTGAAAAAATCTTTCAGTCAATTATGACTCAGCGACGATAATACGCAATTTTGATATGATTCCATCCCCGAATCGCTTATGAATAACTCTCATGCTCAATAAAAATGCGTTAGACCAGTTATCTCAACTCAAAAACACACTCATTGCACAAAAAGATATAGCAACCGGACAAATTCGCACCACAACCAAACGTTTTGGTTTTGTCGTTCTGGATGACGGTCGCGAAGCGTTTGTAGACCCCGAACAAATGCAACGTGTTTTACCTGATGATCAGGTTGAGGTTGAGGTTACCCTCAACGCCAAAAATCAGTTCGAAGCCAAACTGATCAAATTAATTAAACCCGGTTTACAAAAATTCGTTGGTCGCTGCGTCAGCAAAGGCTCCCATTTATTCATTGAACCGGATCACCCACATTTCAACCGCTGGCTGTTTATTCCGCCTCAAGAACGAAAATCCCTCGAAGTGGGCGACTGGCTACACGCACAAATATCCCGCCACCCTTTTAACAACGAAGGCAAAACACAGGTTCATATTTTACAAATTACCGGCAAGCCCGATGAACCCGGTTTGGAAGCACGTTATGCGTTAGCGAAATTTGAATTGCCCTGCGAATGGACACCTGCTGCAACCCAGCAAGCCAACACCATCAACTGGACTCCCCTGACATTTGATAATGCAGAATTGGATTTCACACAACTCCCCTTTGTTACTATTGATGCAGAAAATACTCGCGACATGGATGATGCTATTTATTTGCAACCAACAGAATCCGGCTGGGAATTATTCACAGCAATTGCAGATCCTGGCAAACATATAACATTTGGCAGCGCGTTGGAACAATCTGCGCGGGAGCGTGCCAATACACTTTATTTGTTAGGCCAAACGCATGGCATGTTACCTTCGGAATTGTCTCAGGACACCTACTCATTAGTGGCCGAACAAAAACGGGCTGCGTTGGTTTGCCGTATTCAAATTAATCATTCAGGTGAAATACTGAACTACCAGTTTTGTGAAGCACAAATTCGTTCCCACCATAAACTCAGCTACCAATCTGTTTTTGAATATCTTGACGGCCAAACTTCATCAGATCTGCCACAAGTGATTTTGGATTTACTGAAAAATTTACAACAACTCGCTGAAATAAGGTTAGAGTGGCGCCAACAAAATGCGTTGGTCATGGAAGACAGAGCTGATTATTTTTATATTTTAAATGATCAGAAAAAAATTGATCATATTGAAAAGCGGGAACGCAATATTGCACATCGAATTGTTGAAGAAGCCATGCTCATCACCAACTATTGTGCAGGGGATTTTTTTAGACAACACCCCGGTTACGGTATTTTTTCAATCCATTCAGGCTTTCGCACTGAACGTTTGGATGAAGCCAAACATCTTCTGCAAGATCAGCAAGATCTTCCTCGCGATCTGACGCACCTTGAAAGTTACTGCAGATTGTTTCGAACTCTGCGACAGAATCGCAGCAATCCTCAAAGTGCATCATTGCATTCCCTGTTACAACGGATGCAACAGACAGGCGCATTATCTTTTGAAGCCGCACCTCATTTTGGCCTGGGATTTCCTGCCTATGCAATGGTGACATCACCTATACGACGCTATCAGGATTTTTACAATCATTTGGCAATAAAAGCACTACTGCGAAACGAAGAACCACCCGTCACTGATACGCAAGAACAAAAAAAACTTGCAGAAGAATTACAGCATAAAATCAACATCGGCAGGCAAGCCAGTCGCTTCACCGAACACTGGCTGTGCTGCCAGTATGCCCAACAACATCTTGGCACTTTGCACACAGGCACTATCAATTTGGTTAATTCCCAGGGTCTTGGAGTAAAACTGGATGACTGGGGAATTGATGGTTTTGTCCTGCTGGTCACCAAAGATACTGAAAAGCAAAATCATTTTGATTCAGGCAAACTACGCTTGACACTGGAAGGTAAAACTTTTTCAGTTGATGAAAAAGTAAAAGTGTTAATTGAATCTGTCGATATGACAAAACGCCGCATTCAATTTCAACTGGTTGACGATCAAACCGCCGAAAGATTAAGCGCTTGGATGTAATGTTCCTCCCTCTGGTAACGACTGCATGGATTCAGGAGGTAGAGCAACGTCGGGAGCAGTTGCCGAGGGGGAGGTCAGGAGGGGGTCATGAAAGAAAAATCATATTGGTTATTCAAAGCCGAACCGCATATCTATGGAATTGAACATCTGAAATCCGCACCCAAAAAAACGGGGCGATGGGATGGCATAAGAAATTATCAGGCACGCAATTTTTTACGCGATCAGGTCAAACTTCAGGACGAAGTATTGATTTATCACAGCAGCTGCAAATTAATCGGCCTTGCCGGTATAGCAAAAGTGGTGAAGACCGCATATCCCGACCCCACCCAATTTAATCCTGAAAGCGATTATTTTGATCCTAAAAGCAATACCGAAAATCCACGCTGGGTCTCAGTGGATATTCAACTGATCAAATCATTTAAGGCAATTATTCCACTGGCAGAATTAAAAAAATATTCTGAATTGGAAAATATGGCACTGTTCAAACAGAGTCGGTTGTCGATACAACCTGTGATGCAAAAAGAATGGGAATTTATAAGCAAACTCGCGGATTAATAAAAAACTCCCTTTGTTACCAAAGGGAGTTTTTAAAACATCAATTAAAACTTCAATTCCAAACCAACACCTAACCAGCTGTTGTCATAAGTTTCAACTGAACCAGTGTCCAAAGTTTCTTGAGTGTAGTAACCAAACAAAGTCGTGTTTTTAGAGAGCAGATAATCTACACCAAGACTTGCTTGGGTTGCTTCACCATCAAGGATAGGCGCTTTATCGATGTATTCTTCTGCAGCAGTGCCATACTGGGCTTTAAATGAAAGATTGTCAGTCGCATTGATTTTTCCAGAGACTATCCATCCGTCGTCATTATCAATAACATCACTTTCAGTTTGCTCATACAGTGCACCCAATTGAACAGCGCCCAATGTCAAACGAGTAGCAACACGGGTGATATCCAAGCCCTGAAGAGTAACATCTTGTTCTGTTGCTAATCCTAAATAAAACATTGGTGTTGTATAAGTAAACGACACCGAAGTACCATCGTCTACTTCAACCAATGGATCATGATTTTCTACTGTGACATATGCAACATTTACAGCGAAAGCTTCAGCAAACACTGGTGTAGAGTACTGAACAATATTTTTCGATCTTGTTTCACCATCAACGATAAAATTAATGTCACCTTCCAAATCGTTGAAGAGATCAATTTTTTCTTGCAGTACTTTGACCGGAGTATCAAAGTGACCGCCCATAATAGTACCGCCAG
>CBFGPN010000242.1:0-4892 GCA_965650675.1 uncultured Cellvibrio sp. | reverse complement strand
AAAGCGGCCAGCATCAGCGCCGTTGACTGCGCGGTGATCGTAAGACAATGACAGAGGCAGCATATTGCGTGGAATAAATTCTTTGCCGTTCCACACAGGTTTCATTTGTGCGCGTGACACACCGAGAATACCCACTTCTGTTGGTGCGCTCACCATTGGAGTGAAACCATTGCCGCCCATTGCACCCAAGCTGGAAATGGTGAAGCAACCGCCTTGCATTTCTGCTGGAGTTAATTTGCCATCGCGTGCTTTTTTGGCCAGCAAATTAATTTCATCTGCTAATTCAAACAAACCTTTTTTGTCAGCGTTGCGAACAACGGGGACTAACAAACCGTTTGGTGTATCCACTGCTATACCAATGTGTACAAATTTTTTCTGCACAATGCTTTCACCATCCTGATGCATGGACACATTGAATGACGGCTCGGCAACCAATGCCGCCGCAACCGCTTTTACGATGAAAGGCAATGGCGTTAATTTGCTACCGCGTTTTTCTGCTTCGGCTTTCATGCTGTTGCGGAAAGCCTCGAGATCAGTAATGTCGGCATCATCAAATTGCGTAATGCGCGGAACGTTCAACCAACTGCGAGTCATGGCATCGGCAGTCAGCTTTTTGATTTTGCTCATTTTGACGATTTCGATTTCGCCAAATTTTGAATAATCAATAACCGGCAATGCAGGAATACCTGAACCTACTGCACCGTTACCGGATTGAACCGCTTGTACAATCGGTTTGACGTAAGCGTGAACATCATCTTTTTGCACACGACCGCGTGGACCGGTTGCTTTTACTTTGTCGAGATCAACACCTAATTGGCGAGCGAGTTTGCGAACGGCTGGGCCTGCGTAAACATCAGAACCATCATCTTCTTCATCGTCATCATCATCGCTAACAGATGCAGCCGCGACAGGCGCTGCAACAGCAGCGGGTTGTGCTGGTGCCGCAGTTTGCGCAGCAACAACTGGTGCAGCAGCAGGAGCGGCACCAACAGCTGACACAACACCTAACACTGAACCTTGAGAAACTTTATCACCCACTTTTACGGACAAACTCAGAAGGGTACCGGCGACTTCCGCAGGGATTTCCATCGAGGCTTTATCCGTTTCGAGAACAACAAGGGAATCGCCCGAATTAATTTGATCGCCAACTTTCACCGCGACTTCAATTACTTCGACGCCCTCGGCACCACCGAGATCAGGCACAACTAATTTAACTTCTGCAGACGCAGAAGGCGCAGCGGCAACAGGAACCGGCGCTGGTGTTGGTGCAGCAGGAGCTGGTGCAGAGGCAGCGCCTGCAACTTCGAGATCAATTAAGGCGTCGCCTTGCGATACTTTATCGCCAACTTTAATTTTCAAGGCAGTGACTTTACCGCTGGCCTCAGCGGGAATTTCCATAGAGGCTTTATCCGTTTCCAGTACAACAATGCTGTCGCCTCCTGCGATGCTATCGCCAACTTTCACGGAAATTTCTATGACTTCAACGCCTTCTGCGCCGCCGAGGTCTGGTACTTTAATTGTTTGAATAGCCACTGTGCTTCCTCTTTATTTCTATCAAAGGTTATTGATGAATAACGCAAAAAATCTCGCCCTCTTTTTGGGAGGGCGAGATTTTTATACGCTCATGGGATCCGCTTTATCCGGATCAATATTGAATTTCTTAATTGCTTTTGCAACTACATCCGCTTTGATCTTGCCTTGATCAGCCAAAGATTTCAGCGCAGCAATCACCACAAAATAACGGTTCACTTCAAAGAAGTGACGCAATTGCGTGCGAGTATCCGAACGACCGAAACCTTCTGTTCCCAATACGGTGTAATGACCAGGAACATAAGCGCGCAATTGTTCAGAATAAGTTTTCAAGTTATCGGTAGAAATAATGAATGGGCCTTCAGCCTTTTCCAATACTTCAGTGATATAAGGTTTACGTTGCGGTGCAGTTGGGTTCAACATATTCCAACGGGTTGCACGCTGACCATCGCGAGTCAATTCGTTCACGCTGGTCACACTCCACACGTCAGCCTCTACATCAAAATCTTTTCTCAAAATTTCAGCAGCAAAACGCACTTCGCGCAGAATAGTACCCGCACCCATCAATTGAACGCGGTTCTTGGCTTTGCCAGTCCCTTTCTCCAATTGATAAATACCTTTGATGATTCCTGCTTCAACACCTTCCGGCATATCCGGATGTTGATAAGCTTCGTTCATCAATGACACGTAATAAAACACGTTTTCATTGTCGTGATACATGCGCTTGATACCGTCCTGAATGATCACCGCCAATTCATAAGCGTAGGTTGGATCATAAGAGCGGCAGTTAGGAATAGTGTTGGCAAATACGTGGCTGTGACCATCCTGATGTTGCAAACCTTCACCGTTCAATGTTGTACGACCTGCGGTTGCACCCAACAGGAAACCACGCGCTTGCGAATCGCCCGCGGCCCATGCCAAATCGCCGATACGTTGGAAACCGAACATGGAGTAATAAATGTAGAAAGGAATCATCGGCTTTCTGTAGTTGCTGTAAGCAGTCGCTGCAGCAATCCATGAGGCCATTGAACCGGCTTCGTTAATACCTTCTTCCAAAATTTGGCCGGTGGCTGATTCGTAATAAGACGCAATCTGGCCATTATCATGCGGAACGTATTTTTGGCCTTCTGAGGAGTAAATCCCGACAGTTTTAAACATACCTTCCATACCAAAAGTACGCGCTTCATCAGGCACAATCGGCACAATTTGTTTACCGATTTGTTTGTCTTTCACCAGAGAAGACAGAATACGCACGAAACTCATGGTGGTGGAGATTTCACGATCACCAGTCGATTTAAGTTGTGCAGCAAAGGCATCCAGAGCAGGAACCAACAGCGGATCAAATTGTGGATTACGCGAAGGCAATGGACCTTTCAATTCTTTGCGGCGCGCGCGCATGTATTGCATTTCGGGGCTGTCTTCTGACGGACGGTAGTAAGGCAGCTTTTCCAGGTCTTCATCTTTAATCGGTAATTCAAAACGATCGCGGAATTTTTTCAGGTCTTCAATCACCAAACTTTTCACTGAGTGAGTTTTGTTGATGGCTTCACCTGAAGCGCCCATGCCGTAACCTTTTACGGTTTGTGCAAGTACAACAGTAGGACGACCTTTGGTATTCACGGCTTGATGATAAGCGTTGTAGACCTTGTGTGTATCGTGACCGCCACGAGCCAAATGTAATATGTCGTCGTCCGACATATCTTTTACTAGCTCTAACAATTCAGGGTATTTGCCGAAGAAATGCTCGCGTGTGTAAGCACCACCGTTGGCTTTAAAGTTTTGCATTTCGCCGTCAACAACTTCGTCCATGCGTTTTTGCAGAAGACCGGTTTTGTCTTTGGCGAGCAGCTCATCCCAACCGCGACCCCACAAGACTTTGATGACATTCCAACCGGCACCGCGGAATACGCCTTCCAACTCCTGAACGATTTTGCTGTTGCCGCGTACAGGGCCATCAAGACGTTGCAGGTTACAGTTGATCACAAAAATTAAATTGTCGAGTTTCTCGCGAGTTGCCAGAGAAATTGCACCCAGGCTTTCCGGCTCATCACATTCACCGTCGCCCAAAAACGCCCAGACTTTACGATCGGTTTTTGGAATTAAACCACGCGCCTCCATATAACGATTGAAGCGAGCCTGATAAATCGCTTTGATGGGCCCCAGGCCCATAGATACCGTCGGGAATTGCCAGTAATCCGGCATCAACCAGGGGTGAGGATAGGACGACAAACCACCGCCATTGACTTCGCGACGGAAATTATCCAAATGAGATTCGTTCAAGCGCCCTTCAACAAACGAACGCGCATACATACCGGGTGATACGTGGCCTTGGAAATACACCAGATCACCGGGTGTTTCGCCTTCATTACCACGGAAAAAATGGTTAAAGGCTACATCATATAAAGTGGCAGAAGACGCGAAAGATGCGATGTGACCACCGAGACCTTCATCGTTATCGTTGGCTTTCATCACCATCGCCATGGCGTTCCAACGAATGATTGATCGAATTTTTCTTTCGAGTTTTGCGTCGCCGGGATAGGGAACTTCCTGGTCAACGGGGATGGAATTGATATAAGGAGTTTGAATGGAAGAAGGTTGGGCAATGCCATGTTTAACTGCAGTATCCGACAAGCTTTTCAGTAATTCGGCAGCGCGATCTTTACCGGCATGACGAACGACAGACTTAAGGGCATCCAGCCACTCTTTTGTTTCGATGGCATCAATATCGTGTTGCATTCAAATCTCCTCAGACATGCGCCTTTTGAGCACATTTCAACCTGAAAGTGGGTTTTTGACGATTGTTATCAGTGCTCTCCATGATAAAAAACACTGATAATTCATAGGGTTATAGCGAAAATTCCTTGTAGTGGATCAAAAAAAGTCACGAATTCTTGCATAGCCGGGAAGTTTTTTCCAGCCCTAACGAAAGGAACCCGAATCAACACCCGTCCAAAAAAAATCAGAAGACCAAAGAATTTGCAGCGGCCCGCATTATGACCCAACAAAATGACCAACTCCAAGCCTTGATGAGTAAAAAACTTGATAAATTTCAATAAGAAAGAAGCGAAACGCACTTCAAAAAGGCATTCTGATTTTTTTGCACACTTATGAAACAAAACTATGATTCCTGGAATTTTTTGGCGAAAAAACCAGTTTTTGATATCAATTAAATGAAATCTTGATGAATTTGATAGTTTTCTTCTGCTTTTTTGCTACAAGCTCACAGTAATTGATAGCGCTGTCCTGAGAAAGTCTGCAGCAAGAAGCAATATGCAGCAGGAGAGCCATCCGCAGAGCGGTTGAAAATAGCGACTTTGAAGGCCTTTTCATGGGTAAAAACTACCCAAAGCAAGAAGCAATTC
>CBFGPN010000241.1:0-4897 GCA_965650675.1 uncultured Cellvibrio sp. | reverse complement strand
GACCTTTGCACGAATCCATTTTTGTTTAATTTCACTTCGTCATCCCTGCGAAGGCGGGAATGACGATTAATTTTGATTCGTGCAAAATTCTCAATTAGTGTTGATGTTTTTTTATCCAGTCAATCATTAAGTCAGATTGTTTATTTGCATCAAATTTATCTTGCAGGTAATTGAAGGCTTGCAGGTGTTGCGCCTGTTTTTCTGACGATTGAATAATATCCGAGGCTTTTTTTACCCAGGAATTTAAGTCGTTGGCCTCTACGCGATTGTTAATCAGTGGCCCATCCAGGATTTCCATCATTCCCTGCGTTTCTGTTCCCAATACAAAACAGCCGCAAGCAACTGCTTCAATAAGCGCCATGCCGAGGCCTTCATCTATGGACGGCATTAGAAAAAGATCAATCGCACTCCATGTGTCAGGGGCATGATCTTGCCATCCCGGAAAAACTAATCTGTGGGCAATACCCAGATTGTGGGAGAGCGCTTGGAGATGTTCTAACTCAGGCCCTTTGCCAGCGATGACGCACCAGATATTCGGGTGATGTTTCAAGAGCTCGGCGAATATTGAAAGCGTAAAATCATTTCGTTTGTGAGGAACCAGTCTTCCCAAAGAACCTATTACAAACGCTGTCTCTGGAATATTCCAATCAAGTCTCAGTTTTTTTCTGGCGGAATTCGACTTTTTGAAAAAATTAAAATCAACTCCCGGATAAATAACATCTATTTTTTTTGCAGTTTCCGGATGATGTGTGGCTAACGCTTCACCAACTGCTTTACTGACAGCCAATATTCGTTTTGCTGTTTTCATATGTAGCTTATTGCGAAGCCATGCTTTTAATTTAACTTTAGCTTTTAAAAGAAAGTTGCCTGGTTTAAATAAGACTGATGATTTTAAACTGTTCGTAGCCGAGGGATGATGCTCCCAGGATAGATAGCTGGCGCCAGAGCCAAGGGTGGCTAAATCGAGCTTCCAGTTTATGCAGCCTACCCATGTTTTTGAACGAATAATAACAGACGGTTTGGTTTGTTTTATGAGTTGGCGCCACTGGAAATAACCCACATCTTCAAAATGATCTGTCTGAATCTTGATAAACGACAGCTCACCGGCATCAGAATGTCTGGACAATACCTCTTTTCCAATTTCAACAATTGAAGTCCTTAATCCTCTTTTAGCCAGGGCATTAGCGAAATTTAATGTATTGTGTTCTGCGCCCCCGAATTGTCCATGGGTAGTCTCAGCTACGATTAGGATGAGGGGCGGTATATTGGGTAAAGTCATTTGGCTTCCTCGTAATTTTGACGCATGTTATACAAATTAATATCCTGGTTCTATTGTTCAGAGCAATTGTGGCTAGGCAGTAAGAAAATATTTAAGTAAACTCGCCAGACCAATTTGGGGAACTTCTCAATGTTGCACCTGTTTCATCCATCAGTATCCAAAGTAGAGCCCGCATCCATCGCTCGATGGCGTCGCTAGTTTCCTTTTGCCGACTGAATTCAGTCTGGTGTCTTTGCTCATCCGCTGATGTTGATTTATCGCTGATGCAGCTCAAAAATAATTTCAAGCCAATTGGCTGTGTAAAAGGTAACAAAATGAATATTGAACAATTTTCTGCGTTAGCGCGCGAAGGTTACAACCGCATTCCGGTTGTGCGCGAAGTGTTGGCGGATTTGGATACGCCACTGTCCACTTATTTTAAATTAGCTGCAAAACCTTACTCTTATTTATTTGAATCCGTTCAGGGCGGTGAAAAATGGGGGCGTTACTCCATGATCGGTTTGCCCGCGCGTACTCTGTTGCGCGCACAGGGTGATCAGATCCAAGTGGAGCGCGACGGAAAAATTGTTGAGACCCATCAGATCGCCGATGCTTTGAGTTTTGTCGAAACCTTCAAGCAACGTTATCGCGCACCTGAATTACCCGGTTTGCCACGTTTTACTGGCGGACTTGTGGGCTATTTTGCTTACGATTGCGCGCGCTACGTTGAGCCACATCTGCGAGCGACTCAACCAAAAGATGTGATTGGCACGCCGGATATTTTGTTAACGGTTTCTGACGAAGTGTTGGTGTTCGATAATCTCGCCGGAAAAATTATTTTAGTGATTCACGCCAATCCGGAAATTGAAGATGCTTATGCCAAAGCGGTCGCGCGACTTGATGAGTTGGAACAAAAATTAAAAATCGAATTGCCCAAAGCGCCTGCATTGGATTTATCCAACGCTGGTAATAGTGAATCACAATTTGTGTCGCACACCGGCGAAGAAAATTTTTATAAAGCTGTAGATAAAATCAAAGATTACGTGCTTGCGGGCGACACTATGCAAGTGGTGGTCTCGCAACGTTTGTCGATTGATTTTGAACAAGACCCTATTAACTTGTATCGCGCACTGCGTCATTTAAATCCATCACCTTATATGTATTATTTGGATTTGGGTGATCACCATGTTGTCGGCTCCAGCCCGGAAATTCTCGCGCGTTTGGAAGATGGCGAAGTGACTGTGCGGCCTATCGCTGGCACTCGCCGTCGCGGCCACACCAAAGAAGAAGATAAAGCGCTCGAAATTGAATTGGTGAATGATCCCAAGGAAATTGCCGAGCATTTAATGCTGATTGATTTGGGGCGCAACGATGTCGGTCGTGTAGCAGAAATTGGCAGCGTTAAACTCACTGACAAAATGGTAGTTGAACGTTATTCGCATGTTATGCATATCACCTCAAACGTCACCGGAAAATTAAAATCCGGATTGGATGCAATGGATGTATTGCGTGCAGCCTTGCCTGCGGGGACTTTATCCGGTGCGCCGAAAATTCGCGCGATGGAAATTATCGACGAATTGGAAACCGAAAAACGCGGCATCTACGGTGGTGCTGTGGGTTATATAGGTTGGAACGGTAATATGGATACCGCCATCGCGATTCGCACAGCCGTTATCAAAAACAAAAAACTTTATGTACAAGCCGGTGCCGGTGTAGTGGCCGACTCAATCCCTGCTCTTGAGTGGAAAGAAACCATGAATAAAGCGCGTGCAATTTTTAAAGCGGTAGACATGGTTAAAGGCGACAGGGTTAAAGGGGAAGCAAAATGATTTTAATGATTGATAACTACGATTCGTTTACTTACAACCTGGTGCAATATTTGGGTGAATTGGGTGCAGATGTAAAAGTTGTGCGCAATGATGAAATCAGCGTGAGTGATATTGCAAAACTGTCGCCGGAAAAAATCGTGATTTCACCTGGCCCTTGCACACCCACTGAGGCGGGTATTTCTGTCGAAACTATTAAAACTTTCGCCGGAAAAATTCCGTTACTCGGTGTATGTTTGGGTCACCAAAGTATTGGTCAGGCATTTGGCGGCAATATTATTCGTGCGCCTTTTGTGATGCACGGAAAAACTTCGTTGGTCTATCACACTAACAAAGGCGTGTTTTCGGATATTAAAAATCCTGTGCAAGTCACACGCTATCACTCACTCGTCATTGAAAAAGAAACCATTCCGGATTGTCTTGAAATTACCGCATGGACAAAAAATGAAGACGGCAGCATGGCCGAAATTATGGGCGTCAAACATAAAACTCTGGCGGTGGAAGGTGTGCAATTTCACCCCGAGTCGATTTTGACCGAGCAAGGCCATGCAATGTTGAAAAATTTTTTAGAGGGAAAATAAATGAACATTAAACAAGCTCTAAATCAATTGGTTAACCGAATCGATCTCTCGACGGATGAGATGATCGCGGTGATGCGCGAAATCATGACCGGGGGTGCAACACCGGCGCAAATCGGTGGCTTTTTAGTGGCGCTGCGTATGAAAGGCGAAACTATCGATGAAATTACCGGTGCTGCCAGTGTCATGCGTGAATTGGCAACGCCGGTCGCGATTGATCTGCCTTATCTGGTTGATACCTGTGGTACGGGTGGTGATGGTGCCAATTTATTTAATGTGTCCACTGCAGGCGCGTTTGTAGTTGCGGCTGCGGGGGG
Organism: uncultured Cellvibrio sp.; assembly: GCA_965650675.1. Lineage (GTDB taxonomy): Bacteria > Pseudomonadota > Gammaproteobacteria > Pseudomonadales > Cellvibrionaceae > Cellvibrio. The sequence continues at coordinate 918 of CBFGPN010000241.1, read as the reverse complement.
CAAAGTTGCCAAACACGGCAATCGTTCTATTTCCAGTTCAACTGGCAGTGCGGATGTGTTGGAGGCGGCAGGAATTAATTTAAATATCACACCGGAACAAGTTGCACGCTGTGTAAAAGAAATTGGTGTGGGTTTTATGTTTGCACCGGCACATCACAGTGCGATGAAACACGCAATTGGTCCACGCAAAGAATTAGCCCTGCGTACCATTTTTAATATGCTCGGCCCTATGACTAACCCTGCACAAGTCAAACGACAAGTGATTGGTGTGTTCAATGGTGAATTGTGTAAACCCATGGCTGAAGTTTTGAAGCGTTTGGGTAGCGAACATGTGATGGTAGTGCATGCTAAAGATGGTTTAGATGAAATCAGTCTTGCAACTGAAACTCGCGTGGCTGAATTAAAAAATGGTCAGGTGACTGAGTATTTTTTAAAGCCGGAAGATTTTGCAATTGATTCAAAAAGTTTGATCGGTTTGACCGTCGCCAGTGCGCAGGAATCCTTAACTCTGATTAAAGATGCTTTAGGCAAACGAAATACTGATGCTGGTAAAAAAGCCGCCGATATTATCGCGTTAAATGCCGGTGCCGCAATTTACGTTAGCGGTGTGGCAAACACTATGAAAGATGGTGTCGAAATGGCGCGTGACGCTATTGCCAGCGGTTTGGCAGGTGAAAAAATTAATGAGTTGGCTGCGTTTACAAATTACGTCGAATAATACTGTAGGTTGGGGTGCAAACCCCAACATTCGATCTTGATTAAAAAATCGTTGGGGTTTACACCCCAACCTACGGAAAAGCTTATGTCTGACACACCCACAATTCTGAAAAAAATTATTGATCGCAAATGGCAAGAAATCGCTGAGCGAAAAAAAACTGTCTCTCTTGATGATCTAAAAGCTCGTGCTGCAGGGCAACC
>CBFGPN010000240.1:0-5074 GCA_965650675.1 uncultured Cellvibrio sp. | reverse complement strand
GGCGATAACAGGTGAAAGCTTGTTGCCGAGTGAATAAGATTACTAATTAAAGATCCAGTTTTATGATTCGGGAATTAATCGATGGACCAAAATGACTTCAATCAATTTCGACAGTTTTTGGAAGATGCCTGTGGGATTGCGCTTGGAGAAAACAAACAATATCTGGTATCCAACCGCATTCGCAAAGTTGTAGAAGATAATAAAATTGATAATCTGGGCGAGTTGATTCAACTGCTAAAGCAGAATACCAACCGACGATTACGCGATCAGGTCATTGATTCAATGACAACCAATGAAACCTTCTGGTTTCGTGACAGTTATCCTTATGATCATTTAAAAAATGTACATTTCCCGCAATTGATTAATGCCAAATCCATGGGGCCGGTCAGGATATGGTCAGCCGCTTGTTCGTCGGGGCAGGAACCTTATTCTATTAGCATCATGGTGGAAGAATTCAAACGACAACAAATGGGAATTTTGCAAAAACCTGTGCAGATTATTGCAACTGATTTATCGACCAGTATTCTGGAGCATGCAAAATCCGGTCGTTATGACAAACTCTCTGTGTCCAGAGGGCTTTCGCAAGAAAGACTGGAGCGTTATTTTGATAATTCTGATTTTGAAAGTTGGACCATCAAACCTTTTGTAAAAGAAAGGGTAGAATTCCGTGTATTAAATTTAATGGATTCTTTTGCCGCACTTGGAAAATTTGACATAGTGTATTGTCGTAATGTTCTCATCTATTTCAACGCCGATTTAAAGCAGCAAATCCTGAAAAAAATTCACTCCTGTCTCAAACCCAACGGTGTTTTATACGTGGGGTCATCAGAAAGCTTATCCGGTGTCCCCGGTTTGTTTGAAATGATGAAATGCGAGCCGGGTATTTATTATCGGGCGATTTGATCGTTTTTCTCTGTTGGTTTTTTTAAATCCTCCAGCTCTTCTTATTAATTACCACCGGCAACAGCTTGCCGCTTGCAATTACTGCCCCCTTCAATTAACCGCTTTTGTTGCCGCTTTCTTTACTTTGCTGTAAAAATAAAACCTATAAAAATCAATAAGATAAATCTATTTATGGGTTTGGCACACTGGTTGCAAAACATCTGGAAACGGAAATACTCCGGCAATTTTTCAGAGACAAGATTATGGCCATTTCATTTGAAGCAGCATTGGGCATCCACGAGCAGGCGTTGAGATTCCGTGGTGAGCGTGCATCGGTCCTGGCAGACAATCTGGCAAATACCGATACCCCTGGCTACAAAGCAAAAGATCTGGATTTCAAAACAGCTTTGCAAAATGCCAGTAAAACCACTGATCGATTCTCCATGCAAAAAACCAATCAGGCACATATGACAGCGATTGGTTTTTCAGATCAGGGCGATGAGTTGTATCGTGTTCCGCAACAAGCATCTTTGGATGGCAACACAGTTGAAGATCAAATTGAACATGCGGAATACATGAAAAATACTTTGGCTTTTCAAGCCAGCTTTCAATTTTTAAATAGCAAATTCACCGGATTGCGCACTGCAATTCGTGGCGATTAATTCCAATCATTCAATGGTTGAGGTGAACAAACATGGCACTCGGAAATATTTTTGATATAGCGGGAACTGGAATGAACGCACAAAGTTTGCGTTTGAATACCACCGCCAGCAATCTGGCCAATGCTGAATCGGCCAGTTCCAGTATTGAAGAAGTTTATCGTGCACGCCATCCGGTTTTTTCATCCATCCATCAACAAGTGATGAGTAGTTATGCCGTGAGTGATCAGGACGCGCCAGCAATTGCCGGTGTAAAAGTCGATGCGATTGTAGAAAGTGATGCGCCTTTGGTTCGTCGTTATGAACCTGATCATCCAAAAGCGGATGCAGAGGGTTATGTGTTTTATCCGAATGTGAATCCGGTTGAAGAATTAACCAACATGATTTCTGCTTCACGTTCTTTTCAAATGAACGTTGAAGTGATGAACTCAGCTAAACAAATGATGCAGCGTGTACTGACTTTAGGTCAATAAGGAGTTAATCATGTCCATGGTATCTTCAACAACCAATACTGCTGCGGTCGATAATCTCAGCATTAATAAAAAAACCGAGACCAAAAAAAATAATAATGAATTGGGTCAAGCCGCATTTCTGGAATTGATGATCACGCAAATGAAAAATCAAAATCCATTGGAGCCACAGGACAACAGTGAATTTGTTGCACAACTTGCGCAATTCAGTTCGGTTGAAGGCCTGGAACGTTTGAATAAAAACTTTACCAGTTTTATGTCAACCAATGCATTGCAAGCATCTTCTCTGGTTGGTCGCAGTGTGAGTGTTGAAACGGATAAAAGTACGTTGCTCGCGGGTGGTTTGGTTTCGGGTATGGTGAATCTGGATTACACCACTAAAGACACTAAAATTTCAATTTACGATGAAGTGGGTTCTTTGGTGCAATCGATTCCTGTTGGCGAACTCAGCAAAGGTGAAAATGTTTTCCGTTGGGATGGACAGAATATTGAAATCAACGGAAAACTTCTGGATTGGAAAGCACCTGATAATGGCGCTGCAGTTGGCGTATATCGATTTGAAGTAACGGCAACACAAAATGGTAAAGCCGAATCCTTAAAAACATCCTTGAGTGCAAACGTGAATAGCGTCAGCATTAACGAAGATGGTGAATTAATTTTAAACCTGGCAGGCATTGGTCCGGTCAATGTAAAAGATGTTAAACAATTTAATTAATTTTCAAACGCGCACAGACGAGGTGAATCATGTCATTTAATACCGCTCTCAGTGGAATTCGTGCAGCTAATACGGATTTACAAGTTACCGGAAATAATATTGCGAATGCCAGTACTATGGGATTTAAATCTTCCCGCGCTGAATTTGGTGATGTCTATACCAGTTCATTATTGGGCGGTGGTTCGGTTACACCGGGCAGTGGTGTCACCACACAATTAATTCGTCAGCAATTTGGTCAAGGCAATTTAAAATTTACGCAAAACGAATTGGATCTGGCAATTAATGGATCAGGATTTTTTATTGTGCAAGGTGATGAAGGACAATTATTTACTCGTGCCGGTGCATTTGGTTTGGATAATCAGGGCAATATTGTGAATAGTGTCGGCGCACGTTTACAGGGTTTTTCTGCGGATGAAGAAGGCACTATCGGTGGAATTTTAGGTAATCTACAAGTGGATGTGTCATCGCAACCACCAAGACAAACTACAGCAGTGAATGCTTCTTTTAATGTGGATTCAAGAGAACAAGTCAGGGAATCTGTAGGTACAGCATTTACCAGTAATGGTACCGGTATAGGTGAAGCACAAATCGGTGCAAGAGCGGCGTCAACTGAAGTGCTGGTTTTGAATACGGCAATCACAGTTCCGCCCAGCATTACATTTTCACCAGCCAATCAAACCAACTTTGATATTTCCCGCACTGATCCTGTAACAGGTGTTACCACCACAGTGCCTATTACATTAAATACAGGTAATGCAACATCACTGACATCTCTGGCTAACATGATTAACTCAGCCAACTTTGATTCTGTGACGCCAGTGAATGTGGAAGCTTATGCAGACACTGCAACCAATACTTTACGTTTTCGTGATTTGGCATCCGGTGTGGATTCAACGATTGCGATTACACCGGTGAATACAGTGGCAAGACCATCCAATGCCAACCCCTTAACAACAGCGATTAATGGTGCGAGCACTGTTACCAATGGTGTTCCGGAAGTAACCAATAATTACGGTTCACACACTTTGGTTTTGCAAGGCCCTACAGGTGCACCTGTGACTTATATCAGTCAATACGGTGCGAGTGCGGATGAAACTGCGTCAGAATTAAATGCATTGGCGGGTGTGCAAGCAACGGCAACCACAACTGCAACATTATTCAGAACCAATGCTGCAGCAGTTCCACCGACTGCCTTTACCAACAATGGTAGTTTTATGATTAATGGTGTGACATTAACCAACACCGATATTCCGGATTTCACTGCATTGCGTGATGAAATTAATGATTTAAGTTCAACCACATTATTTGGCATTAGTGCAGATCTTGATACCAATGGAAATTTGGTTATCACTTCAGCAACAGGTCGTGATCTTGAATTTTCTTTTAATATTGCCGGTGGTGCCGCTGACATTCAAGGCAGTCAAGGCGCAGCACAAACAGTTAACAATGCAACGCAGTCTGTAAAAATTGGTGGTGAAATTAATATCACTATGGATGAAGGTTACACAATTGTTTCGAGTCAACCTACAGTTCCTGTTTTTGGTGGCAGTATGTTTGGTTCAATCAATGTGCCTAACTTTTTTACTGAAGTTCCCATCAATGCATTTGATCCAAACGATCAACAAACTTACAACCATGCAACTTCCAATACTGTGTATGACAGCCTGGGTAATCCGCATATCATGCGTCAGTTTTTTGTGAAGCAAAATTATGATCCTGCTGATCCATTAACTTCACCCAACCACTGGCGTATGTACGTGCAAATTGATGGACAAAATGTGGGTGACCCCAATCCAAGTTTGCCTGCACCACAAAATACCGAACCGACTATGGCAGTTTTTAATGTGCATTTTTCTCCTGATGGTCGTTTGAATGAAGCCATGACGGATGCCATGTTAATTTCCAACTGGACACCACGAAATTCTGATGGAACGTTGATGGGTGCATTAGGCCCACTGAATGTTTTACAAGGCGGAACAGTGCCTGTTGCTGAACCTCCATCAAGCTCCAACTATGTGATTGATCTGGCGGGCAGTACACAATTCGGTAGCGTGTTTGCTGTGGAAAATCTGGATCAAAATGGTTACACCACAGGTCGCCTTGCTGGATTGGATGTTAACAACACCGGAATTATTTTCGCGCGTTTTACCAACGGCGAAGCACAGGTGTTGGGGCAAGTCGCTTTGGCAAACTTTAATAATATTGAAGGTTTAAAACCGGTGGGCGATACCACCTGGGCACAAACTTTTGAAACAGGTGAAGCTGTTATTGGCGCACCAGGTTCGGCGTCACTGGGTTATGTCAATTCCGGTGCGATTGAAGAATCGAATGTGGATTTGTCCGAACAG
>CBFGPN010000239.1:0-5187 GCA_965650675.1 uncultured Cellvibrio sp. | reverse complement strand
TTTGCAGCAGCGCCATATAGATGAAATTCTGGAAGCGGATCTTCCGGTCACACGATTTGATAATTACTGGTTACTGGTGCAAACGGGTGATGAAACCTTGGATTATCGCGATGCAGTTAAAAAATATGCGCATTACCAACAAACAATAAAAGAGGGTGGTGATCACTCTTTTCAGGGATTTGAAAATTATCTTGAAGATATTGTTGGGTGGTTTGAAACAAAGACCCCCTCCTAACCTCCCCTCGGCAACTGCTCCTGCGTTGCCCTACCTTCCTGCATCCATGCAGTCGTTGGCAGGGGGAGGGACTAGCTCCTCCCTTTGAAAAAGGGAGGCGGGGGGAGGGATTTAAATTAAATTTAAAAAAGAAATTAATTCATTCAAAAAAAGAAACCATATGGCTAATTACTCCGCAGAAGATATTGAAGTACTCACGGGTCTTGATCCGGTAAAAAAGCGTCCCGGTATGTATACCGAGACCACGCGTCCGAATCATCTTGCACAAGAAATTATTGATAACTCGGTTGACGAAGCGCTTGCCGGTCACGCCAAAACAATCGATGTGATTTTGCATAAAGATCATGCGGTCACAGTGATTGATGATGGTCGTGGTATGCCGGTGGATATTCATCCTGAACAAGGTAAACCGGGCGTTGAAGTAATTTTGTGTACCTTGCACGCCGGTGGCAAATTTTCTAACAAAAATTACCAATTCTCCGGTGGTTTGCACGGCGTGGGTGTTTCGGTTGTTAACGCCCTGTCTGAAAAATTGGTAGTGACTGTTAAACGCGATGGCAACGTCTACCAAATGGGTTTTTCCAATGGAGATAAAGCCACGGATTTGGAAATTATCGATTCTTGCCCCAAACGCCAAACTGGAACCAGTGTTTATTTTTTACCGAATCCAAAATATTTTGATTCCAATAAATTTTCGGTTCAGCGCATGCGCCATGTGTTGCGTGCAAAAGCGGTTTTGTGTCCCGGTTTAACTGTTTCATTTTTGGACGAGCAAACCGGCGAAAAAGATGTGTGGTATTACGAAGATGGTTTAAAAGATTATCTCGCTGGCGCCACACAAGAATTTTTGACTTTACCTGAACAACCTTTTGTCGGCGATTTTAGCGGGCAAACTGAAGCTGTGAGCTGGGCAGTGCAATGGTTGCCTGAGGGTGGCGAATTAATTCAGGAAAGTTATGTCAACTTGATTCCAACCGCGCAAGGCGGAACTCACGTGAATGGATTGCGTACAGGTTTGCTGGATGCATTGCGTGATTATTGTGAATTCCGCAATTTAATCCCACGCGGAATTAAATTGGCACCGGAAGATTTATGGAATGCCTGTTGTTATGTGCTCTCGTACAAACATGCTGATCCACAATTTTCCGGACAAACCAAAGAGCGTTTAACCTCACGTGAAGCCGCTGCATTTGTGTCGGGTATTACCAAAGATGCCTTTGCGCTTTGGTTAAACCAACATACAGAAGATGGTGATAAACTTGCCGAATTTTGTATCAGCAACGCACAAAAACGTGTGCGTGCCAGTAAAAAAATTGAACGTAAACGTGTTACCGCAGGCCCAGCGTTGCCGGGTAAATTGGCCGATTGTTCCAGCGGCGACCCTGCACGCAGTGAATTATTTTTAGTAGAAGGTGATTCGGCGGGTGGATCAGCAAAACAAGCGCGTGATCGCGAATTTCAAGCCATCATGCCTTTACGTGGAAAAATTCTGAACACCTGGGAAGTGGATTCATCCGAAATTTTAGCGAGTCAGGAAGTGCACGATATTTCGGTCGCTATAGGTATGGACCCCGGCAGTGAAGATTTAAGTGAATTGCGTTATCACAAAATTTGTATTCTTGCGGATGCGGATTCGGATGGTTTGCATATTGCGACTTTGTTGTGCGCATTATTTGTAAAACATTTTCCGGTGTTGGTACGTAACGGTCATGTGTATGTGGCTATGCCGCCTTTGTATCGAATTGATATTGGCAAAGACGTTTATTACGCCCTGGATGAAGCCGAAAAAAATGGAATTCTCAATCGCATAGCTGCGGAACATAAAAAAGGTAAACCCAATGTGCAGCGTTTTAAAGGTTTGGGTGAGATGAATCCACTGCAGCTTCGCGAAACCACAATGGCGACAGATACCCGCCGTTTGGTGCAATTAACGATTGAAGATGCTGAAGCGACCATGCAAATCATGGATATGATGTTAGCGAAAAAACGCGCCAATGATCGTAAAACCTGGTTGGAAGACAAAGGTAATTTGGCGGATATGTCGATTTAACCAAAAGATTATAAATATTTATCAATTCCTTATAAGGTTATTTAGCATTAGCTTCTAAAGTGGACTATATTTTGATCAGTACCATCCAATGTAGCCACTTTTATGAAATCTTCTGCAAAGAAAGTCAGGAAGTCTGCTGTAAAAACACTAAGTCGTTTTCCCGCTATTAAGTCTAATGGCGGGAAAAACATCCTAGTTGAATCGCCTCTTCAGTCCTCCTTTTGCCTCCATCTAGAATTTGATCCACAAGTCATTAGTTATTTGTTTAAACCCACTGTTTTCCTCGAGAACGGCGATAAACGAAGTTTTATCCCCGACTTTGAAGTCCACTACAAAAACAAGGAGACCTGTTTATTTGATGTGAGAACATTAAGAACTACACAGTCTCCAGGATTTCAAGGGCGGTTAGCACTAATCGAATCAACAATAGAGAATTCGAGATACACCTTTAAGGTGCTGAACGAAGGAGATATCGACAATCATCCTCTGATTTCAAATTACAAGAAATTATATCAATACAGAAAACGCCCAACATTGAGTATGGCAAATTTGTATGAATGTGCAGCCATGTTCAGAGGCTCCATATCACTTGGTCTTCTACTCACCAACTTGGCAGATAAAGCCTCCCTGCGAGAGGTATATACATGGTTAGCCCTTGGGTATTTGAACTTCAAAATCGGAAGCGAACTTTTAACTACTTCTTCAAAGGTAGAATTTCATGTCGACTAACGAATGGATTGAAGGAACGATTGTTGAATTTAAGGATGAAAACCCCTGCCACAGAGCGATGATACGAGAGGTAAGGCGACATGACGTAATTTTTGCTGATATTTCAAATGGAAATGCCTTTGATCTGCGGAAGGCTAATCTTGAAGTCGCGCTCAATTCAAAGAATCTAGTTTTTCTGTCTGAGTCTCGAGACATACATAATTTACGCTTTTCTGAATTAAGTGAAAAAGAACAGCAAGAGGTGAATCGACGTCATTACTATATAAAAAAACTTCGAGATAAAGGTATATTAAAAATTACAGAAAACTCTGTAGAAGCAATTAAATTGGTTGCTAACGAGCGTGGTGAAAAAGCGCCTCATTGGCAATCTGTGAGAGCATGGTACAAAAGTTTTGAGGAAGCAGGTTTTAGAATTAAAGGCTTGTATTCCCGGCATAGGTCAAAAGGCTTTCGACAGCCTCGCATTGATCAGGCTGTAATTGAAATTATCCGTAAAGCGGCTCTTCGGTATTACCGTACTAGTCAGCCAACGATGGCTTCAATCGTTAGAAATGTCGAGGACGCGATAATTGCACATAATCTGGAAAACTGCGACAAGGCATTAAAAATCCCTAGCTATTTGACTATAAAAGCACACGTTGAAAAAACGTCTTACCAATTCAAAAAGAAATCCCGGTCAGGAAAAGATAGTTATCGAGCTGAAGAGGCTGGAGATGGCATAGGCATAAAAACGTTTAGAGTATTAGAGCGAGTGGAAATCGACCATACTCAATTGGACGTACATCTACTTGATGACGACAGAAAAACGCTTTTGGGTAGACCTACTATCACAGTTTTGATTGATCATTATTCTCATATGGTACTTGGATTTCAGTTGTCATTTGAGGATGCGTCTTACGCAGCTGTATGCATAGCTTGTATTAATGGATTTATGTCTAAAGGGGATTATCTTGCTCATTGGAGGTGTGATTACCCCTGGCCAGCTCACGGTGTGCCATCTCTGATTGTTACTGACAATGGAAATGAGTTTTGGGGAAAGAGCTTCAATTCCGTTGCGGATGAAATCGGTTCAATATTTTTTTATTGCCCAATACGTAGAGCCAATTATAAAAGTCGAGTTGAAAGGTTTTTTGGAATACTCAATGCAATGGTGTTAGACGATTTCCCTGGCGTCGTCAGAAAGCAAGGAAGTTGTGGGGATGGTTATGACGCACGTCAGGAAGCGAGAGCTACTATTTCAGAATTTAAGAGGTATTTTATTACTTGGCTCACGGGCGTTTATCATAATACGCCACTAGAAAAATCCGGAATGACGCCCAATGAACTTTGGAAGCTTTCAGAAGAAGAATTTCCTGTTGCTACGGAAGACGAGACGGAATTGAAAACAATACTTTTGTCTACCGACAAACGTACTTTGACTGAGAGTGGGATTCGAATATTTGATCTCAACTACAGAGGTTCGGTTACAAAAGATTTATTTAGAAGAGATGGCCCCAAGTTTGTAACAGTAAAATATAATCCATTTGATCTTGGAAGTATTTTTATTCTTGACGAGATAAATTATGTTTATCTCGAAGTTGAATGTCACGAATCTACGTACGCTTCTGGTCTATCGTTATATGAGCATAACTTGATAAGGACAGAAGTAAAAAAAAATGGGAAAGAAAAATTCCAAAATAATAGTGATCTACAGGCAGCTCGAGCAAAACTTCACAAAGTCAGGGATGAACTTCACTCAAGAAATGCTCGTAGTAAAAACCAGGTAACGACGTCAAAAGCCGCTCGTGCAGAAAAAGTTGGTGTGGATCCTATAGTTTTAGGTGTTGATAGTACACAAGTTACTTCGAGATCAATAAAAACCTGGGAGGATGACATCGACCTAGGGGGATGGAGCGCTGATCAATGACAAACCTACATATCGCTAAGCCGTTTATAACCAATCCGTTTATAACTAACATTTTTAATCTGTTTGATTTGTTGAGAAAACAAAGAATCCAGTTCGGAACTACTTCGTGCTTATTGTTAACTGGTGAATCCGGAAGTGGAAAAAGTGAGTTAGCAAAAAAATATTGCATGAATAATCCTATCTTTGAAGAAAATGGTAGTCAGGTTATTCCTGTGTTGCATTACGAACTTAGATCAATATCTAGTCCTAAAGATTTTTTACGAGGTC
>CBFGPN010000238.1:0-5207 GCA_965650675.1 uncultured Cellvibrio sp. | reverse complement strand
TAAAAGAAGCCATTAATATTGCAATTAGTATTGCTAATAGTAAAACTCTTTTATTGGCTTTTAAGAAACCACTAACAATTAACGGAAATACAATATAAAACTGAATTTCAATTGTTAAACTCCAATAATGAATTAAAGGTTTTTGATTCAGCTCAATTCCAAAATAACTTATTGATTCCGCCGCCCAAGAATTATTTTTTAGCCTTAAGAATGTTGAGATGCTCTGAGCCAAATCACTAAGTTCTTCAGGAAATAGGACTTGTTTGCCTGTAAACCATACGGCAACTAAAACTGTAATCGCAGCGGGGAGTATTCTAGCTGCTCTGCGTAAGTAGTATTCAAGAAGGTTAAATCTTCTATTTGCAATGCAGGATTGAATTGAATTACAAATCAAAAAACCACTTAGCACAAAGAATATATCTACTCCAACATACCCACCTGAAAGAAAGTCAACCTGCGCGTGAAAAAAAAGAACTCCAAGAACAGCAATTCCTCTAAGACAAGTTAGATCATCTCTCCTATCCATATAAATTTATTCTAAATAAGCTTTAGCTTTGTCTTTGCGCGCTTAATCCAAATTGCATCACTAAGCTTTTCTGTTGATGAGTACCCTGTTGGTGCATGCAATAACAGCTCTTTTAGAAGGTCACATTTATAAGAATCACAAGCTCTTTTTAATTCAATAACTAACAACTCGGTATCTACCCACTGCAATGAGTGCTCCTCGGCCCGCATAATTCGAGAGTGTTCAGTGCCGCTGACATTATCTCCAATCAATAACTCTTCAAACAACTTTTCACCAGGGCGAAGACCTGAGTATTGTATTTCTATATCGCCGTTAGGGTGTTTTTCATCTTTAATTTCAAGACCGGATAAGTGAATCATTCTGCGTGCAAGGTCGACAATTTTAACCGGCTCGCCCATATCCAAGACAAACACGTCACCGCCTTTACCCATAGAGCCTGCTTGAATAACTAGTTCGGCTGCCTCAGGAATTGTCATAAAGTAACGAATGATATCTGGATGGGTTACGGTGACGGGGCCGCCTTCTTTTATTTGTTTGCGAAACAGGGGCACCACAGAGCCGGACGATCCCAATACATTTCCAAATCGCACCATGGTGAAACGAGTTTTAGTTTGTCGTTGCGCCAAGCCTTGTAGAACCAATTCCGCCACACGTTTTGTGGTGCCCATAATATTGGTTGGGCGGACGGCTTTGTCAGTTGAAATTAATACAAAAGATTCTACGTTTGCTTTAATGGCTGCTTCAGCACAATGCCAGGTACCCATTACGTTATTGTTTACGCCTTCGACAATATTGTGTTCAACCAAGGGGACGTGCTTGTAGGCCGCTGCGTGATAAACGGTTTGTACTTCATAAGCTTGCATTGCCATAAACAATCGCGATTCATTTTGTACAGAGCCAAGTAGTGCGACCAATTCAATGTTGTGGGAAATTTTGGATAGTTCAGATTGCAATTCCTTTTCTATTGAATAGAGCGCGAACTCATTTAATTCAAACAAAATAAGAGTTTTAGGTGAGTGTTTGATAATTTGTCGACACAGCTCACTACCAATTGAGCCGCCAGCACCCGTTACCATCACTACTTTGTTTTTGATGCAAGCATCCAATAATTTGGGATTGGGTTTAACGGGGTCGCGCCCTAATAAATCTTCTATCTCAACATCCTTTACATTTTCGATTCTGGTTTTGCCGCTGAGAATGTCGGCAACTGCCGGAATGGTTTGTACTTCTATGGCTAGAGGTTCCAGAAGTTTTAATACTCTGGATTTACTGGCGTTATTGGCATTGCCCAAAGCCAATAAAAATTTTTTAGGTTTATACTTTTTAATAAGTTGCGGCAGATTTTCAGGTGAATGCACTTTTACACCACCAATTGTTGTTCCATGAAGACGAGGGTTGTCATCTACAAATGCTTTTGCTCTGTAGGAAGATGCGCCCAAGGCTGTTAAAAGTTGGTGTCCTGTATGGCCTGCTCCATAGATAACCACTGCTGTTTTTCCTTCAATTTCTGAGTGAGTTAGCATCATTACAATACTGCGGACTAACATGCGCGGCACGCCAATCAGCACAAATAGCAACAGGGTATAAATAAAAGGGATTGAGCGAGGGGTGATGGAATGAGTAAAAAAGCTGGAAAGCGCAAGAATTAATCCGGAAACACAAACACAGATAGCTACAGTAACAATAGCTTGAGCAGATAAATAACGCAGTATTGCCCTGTACATTCCCATGCGGACAAAGACAGCCAAGCTAACCAAAGTGGTGATTGCCAACATCAAGAGCTCATACTTCCCAACCGGAGGAGTCAGAGTCCCTAATCTCAAACACATGGCCAGATAAAAAGCGACCGATATAGATGTGGCATCAAAAATAACAGAAACTGTTCGTTTAACTTGTCGGGGGGATTCAAAAAGTGTGCGAATCATTCACTACTCCTTTTTAGTAGTCATTTTTAAGCTTTTTACGGCGCGCTAATTCTAGCCCATTAAATCAAAACTAACAGAAAAAATTACAAATTAAACTAGCCGTTTACAATTTGTTACTAGCCATGTCTAATAAGTGCCAAATTAATAATAGCGATCTACTAAGGAGGATCATTTTGAATATTCACACACAAGACCCATCGCAATCCAATGACGAAATTGATTTACTACAATTACTAAAATCCGCTTTGGCTACATGGAAGCATTTGCTTGTTGCCTTGGTTATAGTTTCTGCGATATACGGTGGAATAAAAGCCATACAAATTGCCGCTTTAACTTCCGAAGTTGTTTATAGCAAACCTATTCGTCTGACCTTTCCCAATGCACATAAATTAACCTTTCCCAGCGGCGCAAAATTTTCTTATAGCGATATAGTGGCACCAGCTGTTGTTAAAATAGCCTACGAGAGAAATAACATTAAAGATTATAATTTTAGTGTCGCCGAACTTCAGGCTGCATTAACTGCAGCACCTTACTCTCCTTCTTACCCATTGATCATCAAGCGTTATGGGATGTTAATGGGAGATAAAAAACTTTCTGCAGATCAAGTCGCCATACTACAAAAACAAATGGAAAAAGATATTGAGCAGGCGACCTCCGGGGAGGCTCTTATCAGCTTGAGATTGAAAGACCTCCCCAAAGATATCGCCAATAAATTACTGAATGACATTCCTGCAATCTGGGCTGAACGGGCGATAAAACAAAAAGGTGTGCTGAATATTAATGTTCAACTTGCATCAGCCAACTCCATCAATAAAGACCTGATCTTGAATGAAGATCCATTAGTCGCTGGCGATATTATTGGCGAAAAACTGCAAACCCTTAAAAGCAATATTGGAAAACTATCTGCTTATGAAGGATCGCAATCTATATCAGATCCGGTCACAGGCATGAAAATTTTGGATTTAACTTATGCTGTTGATGATATGAATAATTATCTTCTAGGCAGCTTGGTCGCACCTGTTCGTGAGTTAGGTTTAACTGAGTCTGCGCAAAAAACGATTTTTTATTATCAGGATCGAATTAAAAAGCTCAATCTGCAACTCAGCGCATTGAATAAAAAAGCCCAGTCAGTAAAAACTGTTTATGATTCATACACACAAAGTAATCCGTCCAATCTAGCAAATAGCGGAAATGCATCGCTTTCTGAAATTAGCGCGGATGTTGTTGACAAGCTTGTTAGTTTGTCAGGGGATGCTGACAAACAAAAATATCGTCAACAATTGCATAGTGATTGGATAGAACTGATGGGTGAAATTGCTGACTTGGAATCCAATATTCAGGATGCGCAACTGGTATTGGATGCGGTTAAAAAATCCATAGGTATTCAAAGGACTACTGAATATAAAAATTACCTTGAATCAACCCAAAAAGAAATTCCAGGAATTCTGGAAAAATTGATTGATTTTTATAAGGTTTCTGAGCGAATTTATGAACAGCTCAGTATTGAATCTGTTGGTGTTAAAGATCAGCTTTATATTCCCGTGACCAATACAGTATTGTCGAATCGTGTTTTAATTGACATTAAATCTACTCTTCTTACCTGGATTGCATTGATGTTTTTGACTTCGGTGCTGGTAATTCCTGGCGTAATGATTCGTAATGCAATGAAAGAAAGAAAAGAATAATTTTTATTTACCCAAGTTCGCCATTCCTGCCTTCGCAGGAATGGCGATAGAATTTTTAACTCAATGCGCCTCATCCCAATTAACACCTATTCCCACATCCACAACCAACGGCACTTTTAATTGTGCCGCACCGGACATTAACTTTTTGATTTGTTCGCTAACGTGTGTGAGTTGGGATTCATGAACTTCCAACACTAATTCATCATGAACTTGCATGATCATTTTGGCATCGAGTTGGGTTTGATTGAGCCATTGGTGAACGGCGATCATTGCCTTCTTGATGATGTCTGCTGCCGTACCTTGCATGGGTGCGTTGATTGCGGTGCGTTCTGCAGCCATTTGTGAATTTCGGTTTTTGGCGTTGATGTCGGGTAGATATAACCGGCGGCCAAATATGGTTTCGACGAAACCATTTTCGTGTGCTTGTGAGCGGATGTTATTCATATAACGCAAAACACCGGGGTAACGTTCAAAATATTTGTCGATATAACCTTGTGCTTCACGGCGGCCCAAGTGTAATTGTTTTGCTAAACCAAACGCAGACATGCCGTAAATTAAACCGAAATTAATGGCTTTGGCACTGCGGCGCATTTCATTGGTGACTGATTCCAAAGTCACACCAAATACTTCTGCTGCTGTTGCTCGGTGGACATCCAAACCTTTTTCAAAAGCAGACAACAAACCTTCGTCTTCTGAAAGATGTGCCATGATGCGTAATTCAATTTGCGAATAATCGGCGGCAACTAATTTGTACCCTTTGGGCGCTATGAATGCCTGTCTGATTCTTCGGCCTTCTTCGGTTTTTACCGGGATATTTTGCAGATTGGGGTCTTGTGATGAAAGGCGTCCCGTTGCCGCAACCGCTTGATGATAGCTTGTGTGTATGCGGCCGGTTTTTTTATTGATTTCCAGTGGAAGTTTATCGGTGTAGGTCGATTTTAATTTTGCCAGGCCACGATATTCCATCAATACTTTTGGCAGAGGATAATCCAATGCCAATTCCTGCAAGGTTTCTTCTGCTGTTGATGGAGTGCCGCTTGGTGTTTTTTTAATGATGGGTAATTTTTGTTT
>CBFGPN010000237.1:0-5226 GCA_965650675.1 uncultured Cellvibrio sp. | reverse complement strand
GTCAGGTAATACAGGAAAATTATTTGTTAATGGCAGTGTGGTTGCCAGTAACACGGCAATTACCATTAATCCCGTTGATTTGGCGTCGCGTTTGAATTATTTGGGAAAAAGTCAGTTCGCCTCTGATCCTTTATTTGCTGGAAGTTTGGATGATGTGCGTTTTGTTGGTAGTGCATTATCTGACAGTGAAATTGCGGTATTGGCTGCCTCGCGTAGCTCATCCAGCTCAAGCTCGCGCTCCAGTTCAATATCGAGTTCTCGTTCAATATCAAGTTCTCGCTCAAGTTCACGATCGAGTTCGCGATCAAGTGCGGGAGGTGCGTTGGGTTGTGGCATTTGTAATTGGTACGGCACCCAATATCCCACTTGCTGCGCGACAACCAGTGGCTGGGGGTGGGAATCCAATATGAGTTGCATATCGCCTTCGACTTGTGCGTCGCAATGATGATGATTTTTCTCTCAAGATTGGCGGAAAACTTCACGCTCTGTGCTAAGCATTGCTCATATTTTCTTGTAAGATGGCGTAATTTAAAAAATAGAGAGCAATTCTTATGGCGAGCATTAGTATCAGCAGCGGAAATTTTACCCTTAACTCTACCGCCACCGAATCTCAGGTGAAACGCACTGGCAGCAGTGCGTTTCACATCGTTATTGTTGGCGATTTTAGTGGACGAGGCAGCCGCGGTGAAGACAACAGTCTGCAGCTTGCAAACCGCAAAGTGATTGAGGTCGATCGCGATAATTTTGAAGAAGTATTTGCGCAATTAAACGTTCGTCTGCGTATTCCGCTCAGTGAAACTGAAATTGCTTTCACTGAATTTGATAGCTTGCATCCCGATTACTTGCTGGAAAATGTAGATCTTTTTAGTAAATTTACCACGCTGAAAAATCGCCTGAAAAACCCGGATCAATTTGACGCTATAGTGGCAGAAATGCAGGCGTTAAAAATTTATTCTCCAGCGCAATCTGATTCCGGGCAATCCACTGCCAAAACCCGTAACGCAATAACTGAATCTTTTAGTGGCAGCACCAGTCTGGATTCCATTTTGGCGGGCACGCAATTACAACAAGATAACCGCACAGATATTGGTGACATTCATCAATATATCAAACAATTGGTGGCGCCCTATGCGCAAGCAAAAACCGACCCGCGTTTGCCGGAGATGTTGACTGCGGTAAATGAGGTTATGGCACAAACCCTGCGCGACTTGATGCATCAGAGTGCCTTTCAAGAGTTGGAAGCCAATTGGCGCGGGCTTGATTTTTTAGTGCGTCGAATTGAAACCGATGCAAATTTAAAAATATTTATCATGGATGCAACCCGAGCTGAGCTGATTCAGGATGCACTTGCGCATGATGATATTGAGCAATCAGCACTTTATAAACGTATTGTTACCAGCTACCAAGTGCCAGGAAAAACACATTTCTCTTGCCTGCAATTTAATTTCACGCTGAGTGATGGTTTGGATGATTTGCATCTGGCGTTTAATCTTGCACATATGGCGGGTACTACGGGTGCAATAGCGTTGCTGGCAGGCTCGGAATCCCTGGCCGGTTGTGAATCTTTGGTTAAACAACCTGATGTGGCGGATTGGCAGCAGTTTCCATCAGCAGAATTTACCACTGCGTGGCAAGAATTTCGTGAGTCTGAATTAGGTCGTCATCTGGCTCTGGTTGCGCCGAGATTTTTATTGCGTTTACCTTATGGCAAAAAAACGTCGGTTATTGAGAGTTTTGATTTTACTGAATTACCGCCAGGCCACGATCATGATTATTATTTGTGGGGTAACAGCGCGCATTTAGTGACATTGGTTTTGGCGAATAATTTTTTGCAATTTGGCGCCAATGCCAATGCAAAATTTACCAGCGAAATTGAAAACTTACCCCTTCATACTTATGAAGATGATGGCGAGAGCACTATAAAGCCCTGCGCTGAAGTCCTGATCACCGATTCGGTAGTGAGGCAATTGGAAGCTGCAGGTTTTCTGGTGGTACGCTCAATTGCGGGTAAAGCCGCTGTGCAAATTCCTGCATTACGCACGTTATCCGGTCAAATTGTTTTTTCCTGATTTTGTCTTCAGGATCAAACCACACATTCTGGATTTGCAGTGTCATTTAATTTGAGTCTGTAACCAGTTTGGTTGCAAATTGTAGAATTAATTGTTTGTATTTTGCGGGCAACAATATACCCTTCACCATCTAACGATAAAATTAACAAATAATAATGGTACAAACAAAAAGGTAAGTGTAAAAATGACAGTTTCAATGAAACCCCCGACAAACAATAAAATTAAAGAACCTCTGATTGAAAGGGCTGCAAAAGGTGACGTATTTGCTCGCCAGTGCCCATCAAGGCTTGTCCTTAACCACATCACCAGCCAATGGGGGGTGTTGGTATTGGCTGCGCTTTTGACGGGAACTTACAGGTTCAGTGAGTTGCGTCGCAAGATCGGCGGCATCAGTGAGCGCATGCTGACCCAAACCCTGCAGCAATTGGGGCAAGATGGTTTTGTTGATCGCAAGGAATTTCCTGTCGCGCCTCCTCATGTTGAATACAGTTTGACGGAGGTTGGTAAAGAAATCGCAGAAAAGATTGATGATTTGGTGGGTTGGATTGAAGCGAATATGCACCGCATTCCATCGCATAACTCGCAAATAAAATAAGATTGCCTGTGTTGATAATGTATGAAGCCATTTCATGCACGTCAACAACCATTCCGCAAATTGCATATTTATTCAAAACATTTCAATTCTTTGCTTACTCGATGCAGGTTGAATATGGCAAATTAAACCAGGTTGTTCGGTATTCCTTAACACGCAACTTGTAACATAAAAATTTACATAAAAATGGTTTATGAAAAATGAAAAAATATAATTTCCATACAATTAAAAATATATTGTTGATCGGCATTTTAGCCTTGGTTTTTGCAAATCACACTGTTGCACAAGATGATTCTGTTCAACAGCAGCTGGAGGCTCGTGAGCGTATTTTATTGGATAAACCCTGGAAATTTGCAATCGGCCATGCAACTGATCGCAGTAAAGATTTTAATCATGCAACCGGGTATTTTTCGTACCTTGCAAAAACCGGTTATGGTGATGGTGCTGCCAGTGCAGCATTTGATGACCGTTCATGGCGTACGGTTTCTATTCCTCACGATTGGGCGGTTGAAATGCCATTTGATCCGGCTGCCAGTCACAGTCATGGTTATAAAGCATTGGGGCCGGGATTCCCCCAGTCCAGTGTGGGTTGGTATCGACACCATTTTTTTATTCCTGAAACTGATCTTGGTAAACGAATTCGTGTTGAGTTTGACGGCATACAACGTGCAGCGCGAATATTTGTAAATGGTTTTTTTGTGGGTGAAGAAAATCTGGGTAATGTCAGTCAAAGTTATGATGTTACTGCCTATTTAAATTATGGCGGCAATAATGTGATTGCTGTTCGTGCAGATGTTTCGATTGAAGCTGGTTGGTATTACGAAGGTGCAGGCATCAATCGCCATGCCTGGTTATTAAAAACCAATCCTGTACATGTTGATCGATATGGCACTTTTGTCACAACACGCGTCGATGGTAAAAAAACCTATGTTGATGTGCAAACGACATTGGTTAATGAACATGAAAACTCTGCCATAGAAAATCTTCCTGCAGTTGCTTTCAAGCGTACACACTCTATTGTTGATATGTCAGGCAATATTATTGCGGTAACCAAATCCAAAAAATTGATGCTTGAAACCGGTGAGCGCATTACGGAAAAAGATTCTATTCCGGTTAAAAATCCACAGCTCTGGTCATTGGAAAATCCTTATCTTTATAAATTGATAACGCACATCGAAGATATCAATGGAAAATTATTGGATAGTTATGAAACGCCCTTTGGCATTCGCACTATTGAATTTCATCCCGATAAGGGTTTTTTCCTGAATGGAAAATTGGTCAAATTAAAAGGTAGCAATAATCATGAAGACCATGCCGGTGTTGGTACAGCAACACCGGATGCATTGATTGAATATCGTTTGCAACGATTAAAAAGTATGGGCATGAATGCTTATCGCGCATCACATGCACCAGCATCGCCAGCCTTGCTTGATGCAGCAGATCGTATGGGCATGCTGGTAATTAATGAAACGCGCTTGTCAGGTATTAACGAATATCATTTGAACGCTGTTGAACACATGATTAAACGGGATCGTAATCATCCCAGTATTATTTTATGGTCATTGGGCAATGAAGAATGGGCAATTGAAGGCAATATTAAAGGTGCGCGCATTGCAACCAGTATGCAAAATTTTGCACGCAAACTTGATCCAACGCGATTAAATACAATTGCAATCAGTGGTGGTTGGGGCGGTATTTCGACGACTATTGGTGTGATGGGTGTCAATTACATCAAACATGGTGATACGGATCTACAACATAAAAATTATCCATGGCAAATTATTCTGGGTACAGAAGAAACGACCACTCAACAAACGCGCGGAATATATGTTGAAGATAAATCGCGAGGGCATTTGCCACCACAAGAAAATGGTAGCTCGGGCGGTAATGCGGAATCAGGCTGGAAATATTATGCAGCTCGTGACTATTTAGCCGGTATATTTTATTGGACAGGTTTTGATTATCGCGGTGAGTCAACCCCCTATAATTTTCCAGCCGTCGCTTCACAGTTTGGTATTCTGGATTCCTGTGGGTTTCCGAAAGATGGTTACTATTATTTAAAATCCTGGTGGACCGATGAACCTGTCTTGCACATTTTTCCGCACTGGAATTGGAAAGGACGTGAAGGGGAAAAAATTAATGTCAGCGTGAATAGTAACAGCGAAGAAGTTGAATTGTTGCTCAACAATAAATCCTTAGGGAAAAAAACAATGCCTCGAAATGGGCATCTGGAGTGGTCTGTAGTTTACGCGCCCGGGGAATTGGTGGCTCGCAGTTTTGTTTCCGGAAAAATGTTACAGGAAAAGAAAGTTGTCACTACTGATGTGGTTACAGGCATCAAACTTGAATCACATAAAAATTCAATTGCTGCTGATACTCATGATGTCGCTGTGGTGAATGTGAGCGTCCTGGATAAAAATAATTATCTGGTTCCAACAGCTGAAAATAATCTGGAATTTTTTATTGAAGGACCAGGGAAAATAATCGGTGTTGGTAATGGTAATCCATCATCACATGAAGCTGATGTGATGGTTGAGTCTGTATCGAGTCATCCTTTAGGGGAGT
>CBFGPN010000236.1:0-5336 GCA_965650675.1 uncultured Cellvibrio sp. | reverse complement strand
GCAAATATTCCTGATTACCAGTTTTGCCTGGGTGGGTGTTTCAGCTTTCGCTGCTTTGCCTTTTGTGTTGATGCAAAATCCGTTGAATTTGGCCAGTGCATTTTTTGAAGCTGTGTCAGGTATCACGACCACAGGCTCCAGCGCTATGGTGGGTATTGAAAAATATCCAAAAGATATTTTGTTATGGCGCTCATTACTTAACTGGATCGGTGGTGTCGGTATTATTGGTATGGCGATTGCCGTTTTGCCTTTTTTGCGTGTAGGTGGAATGCGTTTGTTTAAAACCGAGTCTTCGGATTGGTCAGATAAAGCATTACCGCGTGCACAAAGTTTAATGACAATGATTATTTACGTTTATTTAATTTTATCGGTTGCTTGTTTTTTAAGTTATTGGTTGGCAGGAATGGATTGGTTCAATGCCATTAATCATGCTATGGCAACAGTAGCAACCGGTGGTTTTTCAACATCTGACAGTTCATTTGCACAATTTGACAGTTTGGCTATTCATTGGATCGCTATTATTTTCATGATTGCCGGTGCTGCGCCTTTCGTTTTATCTGTGCGCTTGATGGTGCATAGAAAGTTTTTATTTTTGCGTGATACGCAAGTACGTGGTTTGTTGACAGTGATACTGGTTACTACGCTGGTAATTAGCATTCATTTGATTGTCAGCGGCCAAATGGATCCATTGCGCGCAATCACCATGGCTTGTTTTAATCTGGTTTCAATTATTACTACAACCGGTTTTGCATCAGGTGATTATCAAACCTGGGGACAGCTAGCCTGGGTAGTTTTTTTCTTTTGCACGTTTATTGGTGGATGTTCCGGTTCAACCAGTGGTGGTATCAAAATATTTCGTTTTCAAATATTCAGTGGTTTGGTGAAAGAGCAATTAATTACTGCCATCCATCCCAAAGCCATTATCAGTCGTCGATATAATAATAAATTAATCAGCTCGGAAATTTTGTCGTCATCTGTTGCTTATATGTTTCTATTTGTGATGTGCTTTGGTGCCTTGTCATTTATTTTGGCATTGACAGGTTTGGATTTTGTAACCTGTGTTACCGGTGCTGCAACTGCTTTGATGAATGTTGGCCCGGGTATGGGCGATGTGATTGGACCGGCAGGTAATTTTGCCAGCTTGCCGGATCTTGCCAAATGGAGTTTATCGATCGGTATGTTGTTAGGACGCCTGGAGTTTTTGACACTGGTTGTATTATTTTCCAGTGTTTTCTGGCGATCATAATCAAATTTGATATTCGGTACATAAATGAATCGGGATGGTGTCTGGTATAAACTTGCATACCCCGTTGGTATTTTACTACCCTGGATTTTAACGCCTTTTGTTTTTTTTATTGCCAGTTTTATTCCCAAAGCCAATCTCCCCCTGCTCTATTTAACTATGGTGGTTTTTTTTGCCATCAACGTAACACTTGAACTTGCACTGATTAACGCACTTTCCAGTTTTTTTGCATTCAGTTTCTTTTTTGCAGAACCTTATGGCTCCATCATGATTCATCACAATGAAGACTTGTTGATGATCATAATTTTTTTATTGGTGTCATTGTTGGTGGGTTATATCGCCACCCAACATAAACAAAATGTGCAGAAAATTCGCGTCCGGGAAATGATGACGGACATAGAGCTGGAATTACTTGAAAAACTACCCAAGGCATTAAATACACAGGATGTTGTAGATGCTATGCGTGATGCATTGAAGCCTTGGAAAGAAAATTGTGTGCTGATTATCAAAGGCGATAAATGGGCGACTCATCCTATGATCAGGCGCCTGACTCACCTGCGTAAAACCAATCTTGAAGATTTACTGGAATTGCGGTTGACACCTGAAACTATCAATGAAATTCCGGCTTTGCAGGAGTTGCATGATGTGTATTTTTTATATAACTCCAAACAGGTCATTGGATTATTAAAAATCTCGATTGCCAATATCCAATACTTGCCAAAAGATATTTTTTTATTGTTGTTACACCAGGTCAATATTTCATTGGAAAGAACGCGATTGTCTGCCGATCTTGAAAAAGAAAAAATCGCCAAAGAAAATGAGTTTCTGCGCTCTGCCCTTTTGTCATCGGTTTCACACGATTTTCGTACGCCGTTGACAACCATGATCGGTGCGACATCAACCGTCATGGAATTGGGTGAACATCTCGATAAACAGCAAACACAGGAATTGTTGCAAACTGTTTTGGAAGAAGCACAACGGCTGAACCGTTACACACAAAATTTGTTGGATATGACGAGATTGGGTTTTGGACAATTACAACTTGAACGGGGCTGGGTAACATTTGAGGAAATCATCAGTGCAGTAAAAAAACGATTGAAGCCTTTGTTGCTGCAAAATGAACTTAAAGTTGCGATAGATACCAATTTACCTTCACTTTATGTTCAATCAGCGTTTATTGAACAAGCTTTGTTTAATATTATTGATAACGCCATTAAATTCTCACCACCCAAGGCCAATATTGATGTTTATTGCCGTCAGGAAGGTAAACATATTTATATTGAAGTCTGTGATCAGGGACCCGGTATTCCAGAAGATGAGAGGGAAAAGGTGTTTGAACGCTTTCACACAGCAGAAAAAGGGGATCGTCGACGCTCGGGCAGCGGATTGGGATTAACCATTTGCCAGGGGATGATCACAGCCCATGGCGGTAAAGTCAGTATTCACGCAAATCCACAACGCAGCTTTGATCGCATTCAACCCGGGTGTTGTGTGCGCATCGAATTACCGATTATTGAAAACCCGGATGAGCAGTCTCCCAATCCACTGCTGGATGCCACAAGCAATGAATAATTTAACAGTGATATAACACACCTTTGCCCGTTAGCCTTTTATAATTCCAGCTTCATTATGGAGTTAGCATGAATAAAATATTGATTATTGACGACGAGCCACAGATTCGTCGCTTTCTGCAAATAGGTCTTACTGCCCAGGGCTACGAGATTTCTGAATCTGCTGAAGGCCGTTCGGGATTGGCATTGGCAGCCGAATTGAATCCGGATTTAATTATTCTGGATTTGGGTTTACCTGATCTTGATGGCCAGGTTGTGTTGCAAAAACTGCGCGATTTTTATCATCAACCGATTATTATTTTGTCAGTTCGAAATTCCGAAGCAGAAATTGTAAAAGCATTGGATGCAGGTGCAAACGATTATGTTGTTAAACCTTTTGGCATTCAGGAGTTACTGGCAAGAATTCGCGGCTTGTTAAAAGCCTTTGGCCCCAGCGTGCAATCAGTCATGTTTTTTCAGGATGAACGGGTCAATATTGATTTACAGGAACGTCGTTTACAGGTTGATGGCGAGCAAATTAAATTATCCCGCAAAGAATTTGAATTATTGAAGCGATTGATCAACAACGCAGGCCGACTTATCACCCAACAACAGTTGCTCCGTGAGATCTGGGGCCGCACCCACGTAGAAGACACGCACTACCTGCGCATTTTTATTGCCCGTTTACGAACCAAGTTAGGTGATGATCCCACCAACCCCCGCTACATAGAAACAGAACCCGGTGTAGGTTATCGCTTTCTGCCCGATTTGGGGAATTGATTGGCAATTGATTAATTGATGCAAAATAGGGATGATTACGGCATTCATTGCCGGTGTCGGATCAAATGCAGAATTTTTATAAGAAAGCACTGATAAGTTTATTGGGTTTAATTGCGCTAAGTTGCCTTGTGAGTTATTTGTGTATTGACCGCACTTATCTTCATGTTCCTTTGTTGCCCGCAGAAAAAAGTGAGTTTTTATGGAAAGCAGAACCCAGCTCTGATGCTATTCAGGGTGGACTGTCCACCATCAAACTCAAAGATGACAAATTCAGTTTGAGTTTTGACTTCACTATACTGAAAAAGGCCGAATACCCTTTTGCATCAGTCGCCTTGTCATTCATAGATAAAGAAAATAAAAATATTCTGATCGATTTGTCACAATACAACAGTATTTCATTCAGCAGTAAATGCTCACCGGCCAACACCCTGACATTCGGTGTGCTGACATTCGATGAAAAAGTCTCCATCCCCGGTGATTTTTTAACTTATCGTGGACCTGCTACGTTTTTTTCTTGCAACGAAAACTGGACTCAAATCGAGATAGATTTAACCCGTCTCGAAACACCGGACTGGTGGATTGCCATGTTCAAACTGGATTTGTCGGAACAAACTTACATATTAAATAAAGTTCCCAGAGTTGCATTTGGGACTACATTTCAAAGCCCGAGAGAAACAAACTCTGAAGTTCAATTGGACGAAATCACTTTACATGGACGCGATTGGCGCTATCTGTATTTTTGGGGCGTATTTATGATTTTGCTCTGGGGTACTTATGCCGTCTGGTTTTTCAGGCAGCACACTCAGGCGTTAATCAGCAATTTGAAAGATAAACTCCAGCGGGATCGCCCATTGGTTGCTTACCAACAACTCTCCGTTGAACCCCATCGGGATAAAGAGAAATCAGCCATTCTGGGCTTTATGGGTACTGAATATGCCAACGCCGATTTGGATCTGGATACTATGGTATCCAGAATTGGCGTGAGCCGAACCAAGATTAATGACATATTGAAATCTGAACTGGGTTTTACTTTTTCAACTTACCTGAATAAGTTACGGCTTACTGAAGCCGCACGCCTGCTGGCTGAAAAAGAGGACGCCAATGTCGCTGAAATCGCCTATTCAGTTGGTTACAAAAATGTGTCCTACTTCAACAAGCTTTTCAAGGAAGAATATGGATGCACACCCAAGACATTTAAAAGCCTTTGTGACAAGTGATTGCTGCCTGTCAAAGATAAAACTTAAACAAAAAATAATGAAACTTTCTGCATTCTGATAGCAATTTTAGGAAAAACTATACCTGCAAATCATTCTACTCCATAAGATCCCAAGCAATACCTGAACATAAACCGAGCTGTTTCACAAAAATAATAAATGCTGTTTGGGCTTATTACGTTCTTTTGTTATCCGGGTTCTTGCCTGCCTTTCGTTGTTTTATGTGCCAAGTCGTGGATAAATTTACCCTCTGTGTTTTGTGATCAAATTCGCTTTTTATAAGAATCCATTAGCAGAATTCAAGTTTGTGCTTGGAAAAATATTTTTCATATATAAAATAATATTTTATAAATAAAAATTAAATGTACTCTATCTGTCCAGTTTTGCTTCAGCCGTTTGCTTCAGAAAGTTGAGTGTGTGATTGAATCCAGAGTCCGCTCTGGTTGCCGTTGTTTTAGTTTTTAACAATAACAGCCGTGCAAAATCGGCATTAATCCGAGGAAGACACTATGAGTAGCTTTAAAGCCTCTGCGACAACCCCTCGCCTGG
>CBFGPN010000235.1:0-5354 GCA_965650675.1 uncultured Cellvibrio sp. | reverse complement strand
ACAAAACGAATTGCCCAATCCAAAGTCTGGCTGAACTTTTCCGTGGATTGCGCGGCATTTTGTCGCGACAGTCCCGGCATAATCACAGTCGCAATTGCCACGCCAAAAACACCCAAAGGCAATTCCACCAAACGATCAGAATAAAACAACCAACTCGGACTACCTTCAACTAAAAAAGTCGCGATGATACTGTCTGCCAACAAATTTAATTGACTGACAGAAACACCGAATAATGCAGGTGCCATCAATACCAAAATGCGTTTAACCCCAGGGTGAGACCAGTCCCATTTAGGTGATGGCAGCATTTGTATTTGATACAAAAACGGCATCTGGAATAACAAAGAAAATAATCCTGCCGCCACAATACTCCATGCCAAGGCGTAAGCCGGACTGGAAAAACTGTCCGCAAATAATAATGCGGCAGCGATCATAAAAATATTCAAAAAAATTGGCGTAACCGCAGGAATCGCGAAGCGGTCATAACTGTTGAGAATCGCCCCCGCAAAACCGGTAAGTGAAATCAACATTAAATAAGGAAAGGTAATTTGTATTAAATCGATCAAGAAAGAAAATTTTTCAGGTGTGGCGTAATAACCGGGAGCAAAAACAATCGCAATAATAAACGCACCGGCAACTCCCAGAAGAGTAAAGATCAATAATATGGAACCTAAACTGCCCGCGACTTTATCAACCAATTCTTTCACTGCTGCACTTGATCCCTTCTCGCGATACTCCGCCAACACCGGAATAAATGCTTGCGAAAAAGCGCCTTCAGCAAATAATCGACGAAAAAAATTCGGGATTTTTTGTGCAATCGCAAACACATCCATGGCACCACCGGCACCCAACACATTTGCCAGAACTATGTCGCGAATCAAACCTAATACACGCGACATCATGGTCATTGAGCCGGTCAGCAAACTGGAGCGCAACATGCTCCGTGGTTTGGACGGTTTTTCGATACCGGGCTGTTGATCAGACACAAGAAATCCTGTTGATAAAAATGAGGCCGCATTATCACCTCAAGCCGCCATATTTCCAAACCATCGAAAAATCAGGTTGACATTCCTTGCTCCAAACAATACTGTATATAAAAACAGTATCAGAATGAGGTTTGAGTATGTCAGTAGTCGCCGTATGGCTTTGTGATCGGGATGGCAGTATGTTTGAAGATAGAAAAGTTGCTGAGGAACATGACAAATATTTGGAATTGGCCGCCAATATCACCCAATTAATAGAAGAACACATTCCCGGGATAGACGAGAAGCATAGTGAAGCTGTAGGCTTATTACTCGCCCAGCGCCGGGAGCTGTTGGCAAAAGCCTGTAAAGGTAAACCGGATGAATTATTGCAGCCCTTCACTTATGAGAAGCCTGCTATGTTGAACAGTCAGACAAGCACTGCCAGGGACAAGGATTGAGGTTGTGCAGTCACTGTTGCTGATGGCGTTAAGTCATTAGCAGCTCAGATCACTGAACACCACTCAGTGGTTTGAACGTGTTGGGGTGTGCTTGCACACCTGCTTCCTACACTCATTGATATTTGTTTTGTCAGCCACACGACAAATCCCTCAATGAGTTATTTTTACCGCCGCACCTATCCATTTGGAAACCTCAAGGGTGCGGCGGTTTTTTATGCTTCCAATCATTTTGCAAACTACTGCTAGAGTTAAAGAACTTAATAATAAGGACTCTTTCACACATGCTTGCCTTCTTGTCGAACCTGTTACGTCTGCCTACTGGCTTGCTTACTTGCCTGATATTGTTCTCTGCCAACGGGCAAGCCAAACCTTTACGCATGGTGTCGGGTGATGGCGGTATACATGGTTACGCGAAAGGCTTATTGAAAGTCGCCCTCAGTAAAATACCCGAGAAATATGAATGGGAAGAACAAACCGTCGATAGCGAAGCCCGTCAGATTCAGATGATTGAAGATGGACAACTGGATATCGTCTGGTATGCAACAACCAATGAATACGAAGAACGATTGATGCCTATCCGCATTTGTATTTTTAAAGGACTACTGGGTTATCGCGTCTTGATGATTAAAAAAGGAACCCAACACAAGTTCAACGGCATTCACACAATTGAAGATTTACGCAAGGTTTCATTAGGACAAGGTCGCTTTTGGGCAGACACCAGCGTATTAACAGCGAATGGACTGAACGTTGTCAAAGTAGTGAAATATGAAAGCCTGTTTTTTATGTTGGATGGCGACAGATTTGATGGCTTTCCTCGCGGCGCGCATGAACCCTGGTCAGAAATACAACGCTATTCAAAACTGGATTTGGATGTAGAGAAAAATCTATTACTTTCCTACACCAATCCTTTTTATTTTTTCGTTAGTAAATCAAATACGGAACTGGCTAAAAATATTGAACGCGGTCTACGACTTGCAATCGAAGATGGAAGTTTTGAAGCATATTTTATGAATGATCCAACAGTAAAAGCTGCATTCCAACAGGCCAATTTAAAAAACCGGATCATCATTCCATTAAACAATCCATCACTTCCCAAATTGACACCGGTTAATGACAAAAGCCTCTGGCTTGACCCTTATTCACTTTAAAAACAATCACGACAAAAATCGTTTTTCATCTATTGCAAAATCAATTGAGCAAACATCATATTGACCAAACCAGCGATATCGATTTTGTGCAATACGATCATATAACCAATCGCGGATAAATTTCGGAACCCATCTTCCAATCAAAAGCAAACGATAGGGAAAACCTAATTTTTTCATTATAGAAAAAAACGCATCACCTTTTTCATACACTTGTCCATTCGCAATAACCAGCATGGTATCAAACCTATCAGTGGGATACCCCAAATGCTTCAACAAAGCCTGACCGGTTTTCGATTGCACAGAGCACAACTTAAGCTGATAGGATTTATCGACTTTCATAATCCATTTTGCCCAACCGTTACATAATCGACAAACACCATCGAACAGAATCACTTGATCTTCACGTAATATGTCTTCGACGTTTTTCATTTCTGTAAAAGATCCGTCAATGCAAGTTCTATAGTCGGATAAGAAAATTCAAATCCGGATTTCATTAATTCAAACGGCACAACTCGCTGCCCCTCTAACAGCAAATCCGATTGTTCGCCGAGCAATTTCATACTAAATGCCGGTGTCGCTAACCACCAGGGGCGACGCAATAGACGCGCTGCTGTTTTACTAAACTCAGTTTGAGTAACGGGTTGTGGTGATGTGAAATTAATTGCAGTAAATTCTGTGCGCAGATGTTCACCAGAAAAATGCCTATGACAAATATGTGCCATAGCCGCAAATAAATCCTGCAAATGAATCCAGGACATCACCTGCTCGCCCGAACCCAAGCGCCCGCCCAATCCGGATTTAATCGGCAGCAACATCAAAGGTAAAGCACCGCCGTGCCCCAGCACCACACCAAAACGCATAGCAACCACTGGCACTTGCTCGCTTAAATTTTTAGCTACGGCTTCCCAATCCTGACACAACTGTGACATAAAAATCGATTGCGGTGGCTGCTCTTCAGTCCATTCGGTTTTATCGGATTGCGCTTGTATGCCGTAATAACCAATGGCCGATGCCGATAAAAATAAAGAAGGTTTTTGTGAACGGGATTTAATCCAATCAACCAATGTTTTGGTTAGATCAACACGGCTGTTATACAAAGTCTTTCTACGCGATTCAGTCCAGGGCATACCTAAAATTCTGGCGCCCGCCAAATTAATCACCAGATGAATGTCCTGATCCGCTATTTCCTGCAAATCCGCAACCGCTTCCACTGCAAAACCAAATTGTGCTTTGGCTTTTTGCGGCGAACGTGACCAAATAATAATTTTGTGACCTTGAGACAACAACAAAGGCACCAGCGATTGCCCGATAAACCCGGTCGCGCCGGTTAACAAAATCGTTAATGCTGTCGGAGAAAAAATTGTTGATTGCATAAATTTTTCCACTTATCTCAGAGAAAGGAATTGATGCTATTGCAGACCGTCAAAAAAAGGGATTTTTTTGTCGAGTCCACAGGGATGTGCTCATAAGTTACATCCCTGTAACTTCCCCTTCGGGCAAAGCCTTGTGCAAATTGCTCCTGCAATTTGTTACGGCGTGTCTGCAATAGCATTAATTCCTTTCATAACACCCCTTGCATCACACCAATAACAATAAATCAAAGCAGGTAACAAACTCACCAGCGCCAGCGCATCCGCCCAGACATTTATCCATACGTTTTTTATCGCAGAAAAATAAATATCCTGCGGCGCCCACACCAGTATCGCTAGAATTAAACACAACCACACATTCTGTAATTTGAATTTATTACCCAGGTGAACCAATCCAATAAACAGAATTGCAAAGGCTTGCAAGGTCGCACCGAAAATTGACAGCCACCAGATTTGCAATTCTGCACTGCTGGTTAAATCCAATGCCGTCAAAACCTGAGTGTTATAAGCCGCAAACCAATTTGCATCAGCCCAGGTCACCACAACACCGCCCAACAGATGAACAAACCCCATCAAGTAGAGCCACCGAATCACCCATTTACGCCACGCCGCTGAACACATAAGACTCACCTTGTTATTGACACAAATCAAACTATTCTGTAATTTCAGAATATACTGAAATTACAGGAAATCCAATATGACTATTCAAATGACCCCCATGATCCAATCCTGTGTCCTGCATTTCGGTGAGATGGGCAGCCGCTGGGGGATCAACCGTACCGTTGGGCAAATCTATGCACTGCTGGTCTTCAGCAAGGAATCCCTCTGTGCCGACGACATCAGCGAAGCTCTGAACTTTTCACGCTCCAACGTCAGCATGGGCCTTAAAGAGCTGATGTCCTGGGAGCTGATCAAACTACAGCATTTCCCCGGTGACCGCCGCGAGTTTTATTCCGCACCTGGCAGCGCTTGGGACATAGCCAAAATCCTGATTCAACAAAGACGCAAACGCGAAATGGATCCCACCATGTCTGCACTGCGTAATTTTTTATTGGAAAAACCGGCAAATCCCGAAGAGGAATACGCACAGGAACGCATGAAAGATATGTATGAAATGATGGAAATGTTGACCGTATGGACAGAAGAAGTGCAACGCCTGGACAAGAGCCATTTGGGTTCCATGCTCAAGCTGGGCAGCAATATTGGAAAAGTATTGGATATGAAGGACAAAATTTTTAGTTTTAGTAAGAAATCTTAAATCTTCACCCCCTCCTAACCTCCCCCTTGGCAAGGGGGAGGAACAGTTCCCCACTTTGAAAAAGGGGGGTTAGGGGGGATTTAGAATGGTTGTAATGTTCGGGATCTTAAATCCCTCCCCCGCCTCCCTTTTTCAAAGGGAGGAGCCAGTCCCCTCCC
>CBFGPN010000234.1:0-5409 GCA_965650675.1 uncultured Cellvibrio sp. | reverse complement strand
TTTGTTTGATCAGGCGAATCTGGCTGAAGGTGCGCAGCTGCAAAATCCTGCTGCCTATGTACAGCGCTTGAATAAATTATTATTGGAATTGAGTCACTGATAAAAAACCCCGCAATGCGGGTTTTTTGTTTTCAGTTCCCCACTTTGAAAAAGGGGGGGCTAGGGGGGATTTAAATTTTTGATAATTTCCGAGATCTTTTTACCCCCTCCTAGCCTCCTCCCTTGGCAGGGGGAGGAACTGTCCTAAATAAATTTTCATTAGGAAAATATCATGGAATTTAAAAAAGCATCTCTCGCTAAAAATAAATCCATCGCTTTGATTGCGCATGACAACAAGAAAAAAGAATTATTAGCCTGGTGTCAAACACACAAACAGAAATTACTTGAGCACACGTTATTTGCAACCGGTACGACTGGAGGGTTAATCGAAAGAGAATCCGGTTTATCAATCCAAAAATTAATTTCCGGCCCACTGGGTGGTGACCAACAGGTTGGCGCATTAATCACGGAAGGTAAAATAGATTTGTTGATTTTTTTCTGGGATCCGTTTGAGCCTATGCCACATGATCCCGATGTAAAAGCCCTATTGCGTATTGCTGCGGTTTGGAATATTCCTGTTGCATGCAATGCAGTATCGGCTGATTTTTTAGTAACCTCCCCTCTATTTTCAACAGCCTGTGAAAGATTGATACCGGACTATCTTGCTTATCAGGAAAAACGAAAAAATCTTAAATGAAAGTTATGTGACTCACATCATATACCGACCAAATGGTCAATTGGTATTTGGTGTTTTGATTTGTTAATATTCCGGTCACGCAAATGTAACACTCGTAGTAACTTGGTATTTGCAGGAATCGCCATAGTTTTTGGCCTTCATTGGATGACTTGATAAATGTCATAAAAATAACATCCAGTTGTTGAGGTAGCTTTATGTCCAATCGTGAAAAAGGCACAGTTAAATGGTTTAACAATGTGCGTGGTTATGGATTCATTACTCGTCAAGAAAGCAGTGAAGACATTTTTGTTCACTACCGTAACATTCGTGCTGAAGGTTATCGCTCTCTAACCGAAGGACAAAACGTTGATTTTGTTCTGCAAAAAGGTGACAAGGGTCTTCAGGCTGATGATGTAGTGCTTCTTTAAGTTTCATTTCATTATGGCTCTGCAATCAAAACACCGAAGCTTGCTTCGGTGTTTTGCTTTTAATAGTTGAAATTATGTACAGAGGCTTATACCATGCGTTGGTCTGCAAGAGAGGTTGAATTCAGGGTCAAAGGGTATTTCAATAAGTTGTATATATGGGCATCAGGACATGAAATTCAGATTATCGATCCACATCTTATCCATTCAAGAAATTCTTTCCGAATTCAAAAATCGTTTATGTAAACTGGTCAAACTAATCTTTGTCTTGCTACCTTTATCTGCTCTTCCTGCTTGCCTGTCTCTATCCCCTCCAATTCCAATCTCGCTTGCTGGTAAAGAATCAATATCCTTTACCGGAAGAGGTGCGGCGGCGGGAATAATGCTGGACTCCGTGATGGGGGCAGGGGGTATAGCGATTGGTATTGCAATTGATGAAGGTATTGCAAAAGAAATCTCAACCAATCTACAGACCTATTCGAAAGATTTTTCAATTCAAAATACTCTCCGTTCTCAAATAGACAAATCTATAGATAAAAATCTTCTGGAAATTAAAATTAAAAATTACGGTTTCCGCACCTATCCAAAAGGTGAGGATCAAATCTCGGCATGGCTGGATCTTGAGTTCGTCTGCAAAAACAAATCCCATCCAATTAATTATCCACAGGATTTTTATGAGGTATCTTCGGAAGATTTTGCGACAATTAAAGTGAATGGACAAGCCAGTTACGATTTATTAAATCAATCTGTCATTCAGATTTTCAAGAGATGGAAAGCTGATGGGCAGTGTCAAAAGTTAATTAAAGGTTAAAGGTCTATGAAAAAACTATTACTCATCTTAAGTCTTATTTTTGTTTCTAATGTCTATGCCCATGATGGCAATAATGGCTGGGTGACTATTTCAAATTTTGATTTGTGGTCAAATACTTATACCGAACCACAAATTAGAATTAATCTGAACAATGATACTTATTACAATCCTGCTGGACACTGTACGCTTGTTGATAGTTACATGGTGTCAACAACCTTATCTGAAAAACAACAAGACAGAATTTATAGTATGTTGTTGTCTGCGGTATTAGCCAAGAAGTCGCTTAGGATTAGATTGGATACAAATTATTGTGAAAACAATAGACCGATGATATTGAATGTTGTGATTAATTAATTGAGGATTTTTAAATGAAAAAGTTGTTACTTTTTTTTACAATGATATTTTTTGCTAATTCATCATATGCATGGGTTGAATCAAATAATGTAACCATAACTGAACTGATGGTTTGGGAGAATTTGGATAATGGAGGGCCTATGCATTTTAAGTTATCCAATAATAAATGGTGCTATGTTCCCGCTGGTCAGAAAACACTTCATGCTTTAATTATGTCTTTGTATGTTTCAGGAAAAACAATAAGTGCTATTCATTGTTACGATAACGCTGATTCGAATGCGGGTGGTAGTGTAGAGAGTGCTCATAAATTACATCGAATAATTGCTAAATAGCTATCCTTGGAACAGATTGCCCATATAAAATATTCTGGTTACTTTAATATGAAAATTTATAAAGTTTTACTGTTGTTGTTTTTATTGCTTTCCAATTTTGTGTTCGCATTCAAAATAGATACTCATATCTGGGTTGGTCAACAAATTATCAATGACCTGGAAGATGATGGAATGATTAGTATTGCCGTGAATGGTCAGGTTAAAAATTTCTATATACCAAATGATGTAAAGAATGCGATCCTTGCCAACAAAGCCGCTTATCTAATGGGAAATGTTGGTCCTGATGCAGTCCCTGATGTTGTTGTAGGTCAAATGTTTGTTCACCCTGGTGTCGAAAACGACCAGTATGTGAATATAGGTTGGCAAACGAATGATTGGTTAAAATATCTGATGAGGAAATCCAATCAGAGTGGAATGGCAAAGGCATTCAGCTATGGCTACTTAGGGCATGCCGCGGCAGACGTGATGGCGCACACTTATGTAAACCAATACTCAGGAGACATTTTTAGGTTATTTGATGGTGAATCAATTGTTGAACAAAGACACTTCGTTCTCGAAAACTATATAGGAAAATATACACCTCCGCTCATCAATAAAAATGGGCAATATCTCGGAAAACCTTGGGAGCAACTCAATTTAACTGATGAATATGCAAAGTTTGTTAGGGATGTATTAATTTATGATCCTGAAGTAAAAAACCAGTATAAAAAAGTAGATGCTGGTACTCACTTGGTCGCATTTGCTAATCTAAGAGAAGGGATTGATAACTTGGCTGAAGATAATATTTGGCATGAGATAGATGTCGCTATAGTCAAGCTTGTTGCAGCTTACTACGGAATTAGTTTAACTGATGAACAAGCAAGTTCTATCGTTAATAATATGCAGCCAGTTATGAAAACTGTTAATGGGAAAATACCTGATCAGTTGCAAGATTCCAATCGTCAATTTTTTGCCGAAGTGGAAAGGTTTGACAAAAGTGTTTACAAAAATTTATCAGCGGCGGCTGACAAAATGAAACAAGCAGAGCAGAGTTTGCTTTCCAAACACCAGTCTTGGAGAAAAAAGGCAGAAGAAGCTCTCCTCTATCCAATATGTTCAGGAGGAAGTTGGAAATGTCCTGTTCCAAAAATATTAGGACATTGTCCGGGACCTAAGGTATGGGTTCCAATGGCTGGTCCCGCTTGCGACCTGGCAAAATCAATTTCTAATTCTTTAACTAGCCTAGAAAATGAGGTGTTTGCTGCAAATAATAATTTGCGAACCTCTACCATTGAAGCTCAATATGAATTTTCGAAAGCAGTTCAAACTACCAATCAAATTAAAAATAGCTTGATTGATTTTGTGCAGGTCTTTGGTAATCAGGGATCGCCAATGCAAAGCTATCTACGAAACTGGCGTGATGATATTGATCACTCGATGATGGAGTATGTTAAGGCAACAAGCCAATCGATGATTAATACTATGAATCCTGATCCAAATTCAAGTGCAATAGATCCGATTACCAATTGGATAGAGTGCCATCATAAAGCTCTATTGGGCACGAATAGTAGTATTTCGGGTTGCCCATTTAAAGAAAATATTCAAAATCTTTCCGATTCAATTGAAAAAATTATTGCTTTAGATGGTCAGTCTAGGCATTTGGGTAGTTCAGTTGGCATACCTGGGCCAATGGATATATTAAATGCTAAAAAACTTTTAGCTGAAAAAATTGAACAAGAATTTAAGGATGCAATTAAAGCTGAATTGATGGATTTTTTGCCTCCTGAAATCCAAGATTTAATTAGAATTTCCAAAGAAGGAGCAACAGATAACGATTTAAACCAATTCTTTACGAAGCCAGCTGCGACAAAGTCATTGTTAATGATCGGAGATGTGGCTAGTAGAGTAAAAGGTGAAATGTATTTAACATCCAGTAATACATTTGATCCCCAGCGTTATGCTGTTGCGTACAATTCAGTTGTAATGGCTAAACTTGCTTTATTGGATTGGACAAATGTTGAATCACTTTCATTGTTTGCAGGATCCATTGATTATTATAATTACCGTCCCAATTTTCTTAATCTGGTTTCCCAATCTTTTGCAAGTATCGACGGAAACCACCAATGGATGCCGATTCCTCCTCCTTATCCCCGTAGTCAATCAAGCTACTCGCCAGTGGATTTTACCTATTCATCTCATCTGAATGACACTGGATTTATTTTTTGGCAAGGCGATATGAGAGAGAAAATATTTAAGTCAATATTTAAAGGACCTATCTCTCCAGGTATTGATGCACCTGAAACAATAGGCCAAAGCCAAGTTCTTGACTCTAATTATCCATATCAAGTTTGTTCAGCCAATCCCTTCCCAAAGGATGTAAACGATAAAACTTGCTTGGTTATTAAATTGATTCCAATTATTACAATGCAGTTGTCCTATTAGGATAACAGAGGTCATTGATTGGCCGTTCGTTGTCAGTAGAGCAAAAGAAATTCTGATCTTTTGCTCTGCCAGTAAAAAATTGACTGCTAAACGTTTAATAGTGCATCTGAATTTTTACAATACGCGCCACTTCAAAAAGAATCGCACCTGGGTAAGGATATTCGTTGTTGCACTTCATCATGTTTATTTGACTTTATAAAAAACAACTGCACAGCGAATCATTCGACGAATGAATCTCGATGTTGGGGTGGAAATCGAAAAGGGCGATAGATCAAGGAGTCTGCCCCTTTGATCAGTTGCAATATATCTTGTTGATAATACCTGCAAAATCGGTGAGGTTGAGCTGGGTGG